>JAICRQ010000256.1 GCA_025966435.1 Anaerolineales bacterium
TCCATGAACAGCAGACGCGGCTTGTGCAGCAACCCTACACCGATATTGACGCGGCGCTTCATGCCGCCTGAATATGTCTTGACTTTGTTTTTCGCCTTATCTGTCAACCCGATTTGTTCCAGCACCTCATCCACGCGGCTGGTGAGGGCTTTGCCGCTGAGCCCATACATTTGACCCCAGAAGATGAGGTTTTCCCTTGCGGTGAGATCTTCGTACAGGGCAATCTCCTGAGGCACAACACCGATCACTTGCTTAACAGCCATAGGGTCTTTTGTAATGGAATGCCCTCCGATCATTGCATCGCCCGAGGTCGGTATGTATAGCGTGGAGAGCATCGAAATCGTGGTTGTTTTCCCCGCCCCGTTGGGACCGAGCAGGCTGAAAATTTCCCCTTCCTTGATGTCGAAGGATATTCCCTTCACAGCGGAGAAGTCTCCGTACTTTTTTACGATGTTATTGACTTCGAGAATAGAGGATGTCATAGAAACTCCGGCGTAAGACTACCTATGTATACAATGTTCAGGTTGTGAGTTCTGAAAATGAAATGCGCTTTCGAGCATAATTGCATTGTACCGATTTCTATTGAGTTCGACATTGTCCCTTGCCAGCATAATTCGTGCACATGAACATTGTCCGTTTGGACAGTTCTAAGAAAGCCGATTGTAATTTTTCAGGATTTCTTTAAGCTTGTCATGCGGCAACGCATCGACGGTCATACCCTTGTGCCCGACCATCGATTCGCCTGCGATCATGGAATTGATGATCGCTTCCTCCGATGCATAAGCAGAAGCAAAAAGAATTGTATCAATGTAATCGTTCAGGAGATACTTTACATTCGCGATGGATTCCCCTGCAATGCCGGTGCTGGCTGTCGAGAATGCCAGGAAGATATCACCGCTGCCGTTGCCGCCGAGTGCACCTGTACGTGCCATTCCCAGAGATGCTCGTCTGGCGAGACGTTTGAGTTGGTGCGGGAGCAGAGGGGCATCGGTGGCGAGGATGATGATCAGGGAGCCGTCATCCTGCTTGAAGGGATTCTCACCGCTGGAAAATGGCGCGTTCTCCTTGAGATGCTGCCCCACAGGAACGCCCGCAACTGTAAGCTGGTATCGCCGTCCAAAGTTGGATTGCACGAGCGCGCCGACCGTCCAGCCGCCTAGCTTCTCGGGCAGCTTGCGCGAGGAGGTGCCCGTGCCGCCCTTGAATTCGTAACACAGCATCCCGGTCCCACCCCCGACGTTTCCTTCCGCGATCGTCCCGTCCCTGGCATTATCCAGCGCATACCAGACGTGCTCCGGCTTGACGTGAAACCCGTTCATGTCGTTGAGCCAGCCATCGGCTGTCTCGGTCACAACAGGGCAGGACCAGCGTTGATAGATCGAGTCGTTTTTTGCCTGCCAGTCGATGATCGTATCGCGCACGACTCCCACGGAATGTGTGTTTGTAATACCGATGGGACCTTCCAACATGCCGCCCTCCTCCACCCAGGCGGCGCCCGTCATTTCGCCGTTGCCGTTGAAGGCAAACGTCCCGGCGAAGACCGGTTCGTGATTCTTCTGACCGCGCGGGTGAATGATCGTCACGCCAGTCCGTGCGGATGGACCTTCGATCACAGTGGCGTATCCCACCGTCACGCCGGGAACGTCTGTGATGGCGTTACAGGGACCGGGTGTTCCCTCAAACGGAACTCCGAGGTCGCGGGCGCGTGGTTTGGTCATGAGCTGCCTCCTTTGATCAATCCGATGAGTTGGGTTGCGATGCCCTGCATCACGGCATCGGGCACACCGTCTACTGCCTTCGACTGGACGCGTGTGTCGATGCCGTCATTGACGTAATCAACTACAACGAATTCTTGGTGGGTGAGAGCGATCTCTGTGGAGAACCAATCCAATCTGCAAATGGATGCAATGCGCTGCGTAATGGTGTGCAGGGGAGTTAATTCGTATTTGTGTTCGTCGTACGCTGTGACAATCGAAAAGACGTGCGTCAACGGATGCCAGAAGCAGGGGTAGGTCTTGCCGGCTGCGTAAAAGACGCGGAACCAGGCAGGCTGCCCGTGGATGATGCGCGGGGTGACGGTTGCCTGGATGAGATATTTTTGTTCCGGGAACTGCATCCGGGCGCGCAGGATCTGTTCCGTGGAGAACGCGCCCAGAATGACGCCTTCGCCTCCGCCTTCATTGGAAGGCTTGATGACGAATTGAGGACCCAGGGGAGTTAGATCGAAATCAGGCAGGATAGGCTGTTCCACGAACGGAGGTAGAAGGATTGTGTAGGGTGTATGAATACCTGCGCTGATCAGCTCCAGGTGCATCGTCGCCTTGTCTTCTGACCATTTAGAGACTTCGGCCGGATTAATCCTCTGGACGGGATGTTTGCGCGACCAGCGATGGATCGGCTCGAAACGCGGGTCATATTGCGAGCGGTCAAGAATGGCGCGGAACGACGCTTCCCCTTTGTATAAGGCAGTAATGGACTCAAGCAGGTTATCGGGAGTAATTTGCCAGAGAGTCAATCCTTGTTCGTGGCAGGCACGTTCGATCATCTGGACAAAGTCGATATCATATTCCCAGTACCAGGGGAGGCAGAGGTCATAGTGCATTCTTTCCATTATAAGCGTATGAAAACGGATGTGCTTTCGTTATATAAATTACGGGTAAAATGTTCAGACTTGCCAGCGTCCTACATCAAGCTGGTAAATCGAAAGGATTAGAAATGAGTACAGATTCGGTACAAAACAATGTTGTAGTTTCCATGGAATATACACTACAGGTCGATAATGAAGAGATCGATTCGTCAAAAGGACAGGATCCCTTAGAGTTTCTGGTCGGTCATGGCAATGTTATCTCTGGTCTCGAGCGTGAGATGATGGGGATGAAAGTGGGGGAGAGCAGGGATGTCGTGATTCAACCCGCGGATGCCTACGGTGAGTTTGACGAAGAAGCATTTATGCAGGTCCCGCGCGATGCCTTTCCCAAGGATATTCCCGTGGAAGAAGGCGCAGAACTAACAGTAAGAGACGACGCGGGCCAGCAGCGCTATGCGCGCATCGAGGAGATCGACGGCGATAACGTGACGCTGAACTTCAACCACCCGCTCGCCGGGGATGAGCTGCACTTCAATGTGAAGGTGGTGGGGCTGCGTGAGCCCACCAGCGAAGAGCTGGAACACGGACATGTCCACCAGGGTGATGGGCATCATCACTAGCCATCATCCAATAGGGGTTTAGAGATGTAAAACTAGTCCCGCCGTTTGGCGGGACTGTGTTCTTAATCGGTAGTTACCGGGAGAGGTGATGTTGCTTCCTCTTTCACTACAGCAAATTCCGGCTTGCTTCCAAGTCTTAGATGCAGAGCATAATAGGCAAGGACCGAGAGGGCGCACAGGGCGCCGCCAATGTACCAGAGCAGGTTGGGGTTGTAATTATCCAAAATATAACCTGCAGCGCCGGGACCGACTGTGGAAGGGATTGCCCACGAGAGTCCAAAGATCGCCATGTAGCGCCCGCGCATGGCTTCGGGGGCGAAGTTGGCGGCGATCGACTGGCTCGTGGGGACCACGATCATCTCACCAATCGTAATTATCACAATGTTGAGGGCGAACAAAAAGTAGGCAGTGACGATCCCAAACAAGGCGAAGCCGATCATGTAGAAGATCGTGCCAATCGCCATCATCAGGAACGGCGGACGAAACTTGATGACTCGCGAGACCCAGAACTGGAAGAGCACCACCGTAATGGCGCTCGTGGTCATGAGAAATCCGTAACCGCTGGGGTTGATATTATGGTTGTCTCGCAGATATACAGAGAGCGTGCCATACATCTGCAGATACACCGTCATCATGAGCAAGCCTGCCACCATGAATGCCATAAAGGCAGCATCTTTCAGGACGACGCGATACCCGATTAATGTTTGCCAGAACGACTCATGCTGTTCGTGGGCGTGGGGTTCCGGTTTTGTTTCGGGGATGATGCGGAAGATCAGCGCGGCAACAACACAACTAATGACGGCATCGATGACAAACAGGTAAAAGAAATTAATGTTGGCTACGAAGCCGCCAATGGTCGGTCCGATCATCCAGGAAAGGTTGCCTACCACGCGCAGGATGCCGAATCCTTCCTGCCTCTGTTTTTCGGGCAGGATGTCGGCGATCATCGCATCGTGCGCCGGATGCGCCACACTGGATAACAATCCGACCACCACCATCAACGGAAACAGGACGCTGTATTCGTTGACCAGGCCGAACGCCAGTGTGCTGACTGCACTAAAGACCAGCCCAAAGAGGATGAGCTGTTTGCGCCCGAACTTATCGGTCAGTGCGCCGCCGACGGTGCTGCCGATCAACCCGAAGAGCGACGAGGCACCCAGCAGGATGCCTGCCTGCGTCATGCCGACGTTGAACTTTTGCGTGATATAGAGGGCGAAGAATGGGAAAAGGAGAGTGCCTCCCACGCGGTCGATGAAGCTGACAACCACGACGACCCAGAACAAACGCGGGAACTCATGATAGATTTTTTTCAGGCGAGCGAACATGTGCTTCCTTTCGTGTGGGAAGGTCTATTATAGCACAGCTGTTCTAAGTTTGTATTAAGGTTGTTCTCTGCAATTCCCCGAGCACGGCTGAACGTTTCAATTGCCTCAGAGCAGTACCGTGACAAGCACCATGGCGATGACCAGGGCAATCAGAGCAAAGACCCAACGTGCAGCCTTGCGGTCGCTATAGCCGAGCTGCTGGTGCAGCCGTTGAGACTCTGCTTCCCGCTCTCGTTCTGCAATTTTTAGTTTTGTTTCTTCATGGATAAGGGGATCGTTGAACATGGCATCTTTCTTTTCAGCACGCACGTCAGATAATCAACCAGATCGTCCAAACGACAATCGGGGTGGATACAGCAAGCGTGAGGAACCATCTACGAGTTGGCGTAGTGTTTTTGCTTTTGGGCTCGGGCAAAGTATTCATAACCGGTTCTCCTTCCATGCACAGTTAGTGCTGCCCAAGCGTTCCCAACGTGCGGACGCGTCGCTCCACTCGGTGGAAGACCCAGGCACCAAACCATAGCATGACAAACATGAATACGATCAGGATTCCGATCTCCACCGGAATAGGCAGCAGCGTCTCGCTCTGCAGCAGCAGGCCGCGCACGGCATCCAGTCCATAGGTCAGCGGCAGGATGAGAGCGATGGGGATAAGCCAGGAAGGCAGGGAATTAACGGGGAAGTTCGTCCCGGAGAATCCCTGCACGAGAAAGCTGCTGACGTCCACAAGAGTATTCGCTTCCCGCATCAGGAGCACGACGGCGGCAAAGGCAAAGCCGAAGCCGTAGAGACCGATCAACATGGGAATGGCTGTCAGAAATGCCGCCAGCGCGTTGCCAGTTGGCTGGAAGCCGAACAGCGCGCCTGCAATGAGGAGCATGATGGCGGATGTGATGGCTGTGACTAGTAAACTGCTTAGTGTTCTTCCTACAAGAATCAGCAGACGAGGAACCGGTGTAAGCCAGTTGGATTCCAGAACCCCTGCATCCATATCATTTTTGAGGGCATAACCCATTCCCCAGAACACCGTCAGGA
>JAICRQ010000152.1 GCA_025966435.1 Anaerolineales bacterium
CGAATAATTCCTGCAGCCATCGAACCACAGGATTTTTGGAGTGCGCGTGCTCATCGTCGTGTTCATGCCCATGATCCTGCTGATCATGTTCCTGGTGTTTATGTTCGTGCTCGCGTTCATCGTGGTGTCCCATAAGGAGCCTCCAAGGAAAAAGTATCAGGTGACTTAGCAACCCTGCTACTTTTTATAACGTTTGCCTATCACATTCCGCACGAATGAGGAGAGGTCTTGCTCATTCAAGCACCAGCCCACGCTAACCCTTTATACCTGTAAAGACCACGCCTTGCGTGAAAATTTTCTGCGAGAAAAAGAAGAGCAGGATGGGCGGAACGATCATCAGCACCGACACTGCCATGATGAGATGGGTATTGACGGTATAGAGGGCGTCGAAGGTTTGCAAGCCTACGGCAAGAGTCCAATTTTCGCGCGAATGCAGGAAAATCAACGGTTCATAAAAGTCGTTCCAGGCATACAGGAAATGGAAAATGCCCACGGATACAAGAGCTGGCCGTGCCTGGGGCAGGATAATATACAGCAGGATCTGTAAGGGATTTGCCCCGTCGATCTTCGCGGCATCATCCAGCTCCAGCGGAATGGTCATAAAAAATTGTCGCAGCAGAAAGACATCATAGGCATTGGCGAAGAATTGCGGCACGATCAGAGGCAGCAGTGTATCCACCCAGCCGAGTCTTTGGAAGAGAATATAGACGGGAATCAGCCGTACCTGGCTTGGCAGCATAATTGTGGATAGCAAAAGCAGGAACAATAAGTTCAGCCAGCGCGCCCGGAAACGTGAAAACCCGTATGCCACCAGCGAACAGGAGAACAGCATCCCTGCCATGCCGACGAAGGTGACGATGAGCGTATTGCCCAGGTAGCGCCAGAAGGGCATGGCACTGATCGCCTCCGGATAATTTTCCCAGTGGATATCCCAGCGATAGAGCTGCTTTTGCTCATTGATTTTCAACTCGTAGATCAAATCGGGGCGTGCCGGGTCTACAAACTGTCCGAGCCCTCCAGGGGCATTCTTGATGAGGGCATATTCGTGGACTTGACCATCCAAGGTGACTTGATATAGTGGTTCGAGAGTTCCATTGACTTCTGCCGTCTTCTGCTTGCGCGGCAGTAGTGAGGTTGAGTCAGAGCGGATCTGGGCAGGGTCCTTCAAGGAGGTGCTGATCATGTATAAAAACGGAATCAGAATCAGGATCGACCCTGAAGCGAGGATCAGGGTGGTGATTCCCTTGAGAAGCAGGTCATGTCCACTTACGGATCCAAATATCCTGGAGACGAAATCGGATGCCTTTCTCACGCTACACTCTGCCTCTGAGCTGACCTTCGTAATACACCCACGCATCTGACGAGCGGAAGATCAGCGCCGTGAGGATCAATATGATGACAAAGAGAATCCATGCCAGTGTAGAAGCATACCCCATGTCGAAGTAGCGGAAGGCATTCTGGTACAAATAGATATTGTAAAAAAGTGTGGAATGCTGCGGGCCTCCCAGTCCGCCAATGGAATTGCTGGTAGCAACGTAGACTTGGGTGAAATATTGAAAAGTGGCGACCATCCCCAACACGAGATTATAAAAGAGAACGGGTGTCATCATGGGGAAGGTCACATTCCAGAAGCGCTGCCAGGCGTTGGCGCCATCCACTTTGGCCGCGTCGTACAGGTCCGTGGGAACGCCCTGTAAACCCGCCAAATAGATGATCATCGAACCGCCCACACTCCACAGACTCATAATGACGAGAGCAGGAATTGCCCATTCTGGGTCGCTTAACCAGCCCGGCGGATTTTGAATTCCCAGGACATCCTTGAGAAACGGATTGAGAACACCCACGCGAGGGTTCAAAATACGAACCCATAAGATTGTGACCGCCACGCCGGCAATAATAGAGGGCAGGAAGTAAATCGTACGCCAGATGTTGATGCCGCGCATTTTTTGATTGAGCATAACCGCCAGAAGGAATGAAAAAGCAATGTTGAGCGGCAGTGCGATGGATGCATAGTAAATGGTCACTTGCAGCGCTTTCCAAAATAACGGATCCTGGAATTGGCGCGGGTCGCCGGTGCGGATGGCGTCCCAGATTCCGGAGAAGGCTCTCTCGTAGTTTGCCAGCCCCACCCATTGCGGTGGATCCACGATGTTGTATTTTGTGAATGAGAAATACAAAGATGCCAGCATCGGACCAATGGTGAAGACCAGAAAGCCAATGATCCATGGGACGATGAACGCGTAACCAGCCAGCGCCTCACGGCGGGCAAGACTCATCTTTTGGAGGGATGGGAAGGTCATACGGATCTCAATTTATGGAGTCCAACGAGAGGGCTCGTTGGACTCCATGTTCAATGTCCTTCTAATTTATTGCGCTGCCCAATACTCATCGAGGATCTTCTGTAGATCTTCATTGCCCTGATCCATCACGGCTGGCACATCCGCCTCCGGGTCACTGTAAAGGATAGACATGACGTTGTTCAGCGTATCATTCGCCTTCCCCCATTCCGGGACCCAGCCCTCATGATGAGGATTATCGAGATAGTTAATGGCTTCGAAGATCACCGCGTGATCGATCGTGGGATAGCGTTCCTGCAGGAAGGCTCGATAGGCGTCCTCGCTGGATTTGCGCGCTGGTAAGCAACCATAGATCTGGCAGACCTCCACGATCTGTTCGGGAGCAACGAGCCACTTCATCACTTCCCAGGCAGCATCCTTGTTCTTGGCGTCCTTGGGAATAGTGAAGAGGTCCGCGTGGACGCGTGCGATACGTTCGCCGTCCTGGTTGTAAAACAACGGAGCAATATCGAAGGCAAAGGGCAGTTCATTCAAACCTTCTGACATAAACCAGGTATGGCTGTACCAGATCGCGATCTGACCCGAACCAAACGGGTCTGCGCCAGTGGAATCGATCGCGGCCTGTCCATTGGCATCAGGAATGAAGTGATCTTTCCAGATTCCGTCATGTAGCCATTGGAAGCCAAGCACCCTCTCCGGCGCATTGAAAGTGGCAGTTTTGTAATCATCTGTCGTGGGACGTCCCACGTCTGGCGCGCCGAACATTGTGAGCTGCCCGCGCATGTCGGTCCATGTATCTGCGTAACCCCATTGCTTGATGCTGGAGGAGTCGAAATCGGGATCAGCCGGCGTGTTGTCATTGGTATCCAGCGTCAGTTGAATCGCCATCTCCTTGAGTGCGTCGATGTTCCATGAGGTATCGGCGTAATCATGGGTAGGATAGTCCAACCCTGCAGCGTCGAAGGCATCCTTGTTGTAGAACAGGAACGATGGGTACAGCCCGAGCGGCAAGCCAGCATCCAGATCCGGATATTTGTTGATGGTGGTCGCCGGACCATAGAAATCGCTCATATCGTAGTTGTCTCTCTCAATGTATGGAGTGACATCTTCCCAATATTCCTTGAAGCGCGCAATGGTCGAGGTGCCATGTGGTCCCACCAATTGTGGAGCGTTGTCGCCGGACACCATTGCCAGGAAGCGTTCGGTGGCTTCTTCATTTGGCACGATCAAGAATTCCATTTCAATATTGTCATGCGAAGCGTTGAACTTTTTGGCAAGCTCTTCCTGCGCCGCGACCTGGTCTGGGTCGGTGCCGGTGCCAAAGCCAACAAAGATGGTCACTTTTTGTTTTTCAGCAGGAGCCTGCGTCGCGGGCGCGGCACCGCCACATGCAGTCAGCAAAACCGAAGCAAGGACAAGCAAGGTCAAAACGTTGAACAGGTTCTTTTTCATTTACTCCTCCGAACATGTGAAAGTGGATCTGAATTCAGGTGAACCGACATGTTTCTTTGTGCTTCACCTCCTCGTGGATTCCTCTTGACCATTTGTGCCGGAAGACAGGCAGCCGCACGACTCACGGATGACCAGTTCTGTGCGCATCAATGTTAATGTTTCGGCATGCTCGCCATTCATCAGGCGCGTGAGCTGGCGGACAGCTTCGCGCCCAACCTGCTCGATCGGCGCCCGGACGGTCGTGAGCGCCGGAGATAGGTAACGAGCGAAGGGGACATCGTCAAAACCGACGACGGAAATCTCCTGAGGGACGCGATGGCCCGCCATTTTGAGAGCACGCATCGCCCCGATCGCGGCGTCGTCATCGCCAGCAAAGACTGCGTCGAAATCGATGCCTTCTGCGAGAAGCCCCTGGATGGCGGTGAAGGCTTCTTCATCGTCGAACCCACCGGAGGCGATGAGCTCCGAATCAAATCCGATGTTGTGCACTTCTAATGCCTCACGATATCCGCGCTCCCGCCAGACGGAATCCTCGTGTCCCTCAGGACCGCGCAGATAAACGATGTGGCGCCGTCCATGCTCTTTGATGAGATGATCGATCAGCATGGCGGCGCCATCTTTGTTTTCAATTGCAATGACAGGGATGTCTAAGGACTCAGGTGGAGTCTGATGTAACAGGACAACGGGAAA
This sequence comes from Anaerolineales bacterium, assembly GCA_025966435.1. Taxonomy (GTDB): domain Bacteria; phylum Chloroflexota; class Anaerolineae; order Anaerolineales; family Villigracilaceae; genus Defluviilinea. The sequence goes on from JAICRQ010000152.1 coordinate 4,440, forward strand.
GTTGAAGCTGTGCAGGCGGTGCAGCTCGCTGGGCGCGAGACTGTTTGTGAAGATCAACAGACCGTCCGTATTGTGCTCGCCCAATCGCCGGCGGGCTGCTTCCACTTGCTGGGTGGAATGCACCAGGAGATCATAACCCGCCTCATGAGCCGCTGCTTCGATGCCCTTTAACATAGGTGAAAAGAAGTCGCCGCTGATTTCAGGCAGGAGTAGACCTATTGTGTTCGTTCGTTTGCTCGCCAGCACCCGCGCCGCGTGGCGAGGGACAAATTGCAGTTCCTCCATCGCCAGCCGTACCCGATCCGCTTTGTCTGCCTGGACGGGGGTCGTGCCATTCAGGACGCGACTCACCGTGGCAATCGAAACGTCCGCATGGCGGGCGACGTCGGCAATCGTGGGTGGGCGGCTTTTTGGCATTATATTGGGAGTTGTTGAAAGCGTTTTCAGAAAGCGCTTTCAAAAGTATACGGAAAATAAGTACAAGAGTCAACAGAGGAATCTAAAAACTTGTCTCATTTCCTGCCTGAGCGGGATTATCTTAGTAGGACAGAGCAGAGCCGCATGCGCAAAATTAACTTACTCAGAGTATGATTGATTCGATGAAGAAGCTCGATCGTGATGTCACCGAGAGCACTCCCAGCGAATCGGTCTCGCCGACATTTGAAGCTCTGTTCATGGAGCACTGGGCGCCCGTCTACCGCCTGTTGTGCCGCCTGGTTGGTGACCCCTCCGAGGCGGAGGATCTGGCGCTGGAAACGTTCGTCCGCCTCTATCAAAAAGCTCCCCTGCAGGAGAATGGGTTCAACCCTGGTGGGTGGCTCCACCGGGTGGCGACAAATCTCGGTTTGCACTCCATCCGCGGTTGGAAGCGCCGGGAACACTACGAGATGACGGCCGGAAAATACGCGCTGGAGGAAGCTGCAGAGAGTCCAGCAGAAATTATGGCACGCAACGAGGAACAACGCCTGGCACGACTTGCCCTGTCGAAAATGAATGAGCGGCAATCACAGCTTCTCATTATGCGATACAACGGCTCCTCGTACAAAGAAATCGCCGAAGCTCTCAATCTGGCGCCCACATCGATTGGTCCGCTGCTCGTACGTGCAGAACGTGAATTTGAAAAACACTACCGGGCGCTCATACAGGAGGATCTATGAGAAAACATCTAACAGACGGTGAGTTGCGCGCAGCCCTCGATGGAGAGTTAAATGCCGAAGGGCTTCAGCATCTGAATGGCTGTGCCGATTGTCAGGCACGACAACACGAATTGCATGCAAAAAGTCAGAAAATCGCTCAACGGCTCGCATTTCTAGCTCGTACTGATGAGCAGGTTCCACACCCTCAAAAGGCTTGGAATCGGTTCTCTCAACGTATATTGATTAAAAAGGAGACTTCTATGTTCAAAAAATGGTTTGCGTTTCCGGTTATCCGTTTCGGAACCGCCGCACTTGTAATCCTGGCATTGATCCTGGCGTTCCCCAGCACACGCGCTCTCGCAGGTGAGCTTTTGAACCTCTTCCGTGTCCAGCAGGTAGCTGTCGTTTCGGTGGACTTCACCGGGCTGGAGCAGCTGACCGGTGACGGCGTCCTCGGGAACCAATTTACTGAGTTGATCTCGAATTCCGTGAATATCACGGACGAACCGGGCGAGCCGGTAGAGGCAGCGGATGCCGCCCAGGCAAGCCAACTGGCTGGTTTCAACGTGCGCCTGCCGCAGTCCCTGACGCCTTCGCAGATTTATGTTACCGATAGTGCGGCGTTTGCCATGACCGTAGATCGGGCTAAGGCACAGGCGCTCCTCGATGAAGCCGGGCGCGGTGACCTCATCCTGCCTGAGTCTGTAGATGGCGCCGATATCTCGGTGAGTATTCCCTCAGCGGTCAGTGTGGCTTATGGAACTTGCCCCAAACCAGAAGCAGACAGCTCAGAGGTCGAAGACTCCGGTCAAACCTATCGCGATTGTGTTATCCTTGCCCAAATTCCCAGCCCCAGCGTCAATGCACCGGCAGATCTGGATATTAACCGGCTTGCCCAGATCGGGCTGGAGTTCACCGGCATGACCGCGGAAGAAGCGATTGCCTTCACCAGCACGGTCGATTGGACATCTACCTTGGTCGTGCCGATCCCGAGCAATGCAGCGACCTATGAACAGGTCACCGTGGATGGCGTCACAGGCACACTCATCCAGCGTGCCTCCCGAGAAGGGGAACCGACAACGTTCGCTCTGTTCTGGGTCAAGGATGGGATCATTTACGCCATCAGCGGCCGGGGAGCCAACTCCGGGCAGGCGATCGAGATGGCAAATTCACTGCCATAGACAAACAATGTCATTGCGAGGAGGGTGCACCTCCCGACGAAGCAATCTTCTGTCTGTAAAGTACTCTAGCAGTGAGGAGATTGCTTCGGGAAAACCTCCCTCGCAACGACATAAGAGAGATTTATGTCTATCCCTGCGATCAAAACAGAAGAATTAAGAAAAGTATTCGGCGACCGAGCCGCCGTGAAAGGCCTCACCCTGCAAGTAGAGCAGGGTGAGGTGTTCGGTTTCCTGGGTCCCAACGGCGCCGGGAAAACGACCTCTATGAAAATGCTGTTAGGGTTGGTCGCGCCGACCTCCGGATCAGCTTCCTTGCTTGGCGCTCCCATCGGCGATCTGCCGACACGCGCTCGCGTGGGGTTCCTGCCCGAGCATTTTCGTTTTCAAGATTGGCTGACCGCTCGGGAATTCCTGCTCTTGCATGGTCAACTGCTTGGCATGGACTCTCAAGATTTGCAGACGCGACTGGGGGAGTTGCTCGAGCGGGTAGGCCTCTCTCCTTTCGGAAATAAATTATTGCGCACGTTTTCAAAAGGCATGCTCCAGCGTGTTGGGCTGGCGCAGGCGCTGCTGAACCGCCCTGCCTTGGTGTTCCTGGATGAACCGACATCCGGTCTCGACCCGGTGGGGAGGCGACTGGTACGCGATATCATCCGGGAGCTTAAGGAACAGGGCACCTGCGTTTTCCTGAACTCTCACCTGCTGAGCGAGATCGAAGTCACCTGCGACCGGGTGGCATTCATCAGTCATGGCGAAGTGATACGTACGATCGAAATGGAATCCCTTGAGAAGAATATGTCTCGTGTCACCATCCGCGCCGCGGGTCTGACGCTTGAATCCATTGCCGGACTGGCGCGATGGGGAGAAAACATTCAGGCGAACAATGGGCAGTTAGTGATGACCCTTCACCAGGAACATGATCTTCCCGAGATCACACGCTATCTGGTCAAACAGAATGCTGAGGTGTATGCGATCACCCCCAATCGCATGTCTCTGGAAGAGATCTTTATCGAAACAGTTGGAGAGGATGGCGGATTATGAAAAGCATTGGA
>JAICRQ010000122.1 GCA_025966435.1 Anaerolineales bacterium
GTCACCAGGCGCTTACGCAATCCGCGTGAGACCAGCCAGCCAAACATCGCGCCCACGGGCAAAGCGACGAGGAACATGATAAACATCATGAGCAGGAAAAAGTTCCAATACAGCTCGAGATTGGTCGGTGTCGCAAACGTCACCGGCTTGATGCGGTAAATGACGATGGCGTCGATCGGCGCGGTGTCACTCTTGCGCAATGGGAAGGCAACGATTCGAGTACCATCCTGTAGAGCAGTGCTTTGCGCGTAATAATTTTTGTCGCCGACCAGCGCCGCGTCGATGATCGATTCCATCGCCAGCCTGCTAACCGTACGCGGCTGGAATGGTTTTCCAATGGACTTCGGATCCTCCAGCGGCGCGGCGGCGATGAGATTCAGATCCGGGTCGAGCACATAAATGGGCTGAGCCTTGATCAGGAGGGTGTTGGCATAATCGAGGGACTCGCGTACAGTCGTGGATTGGAAATCCTGCCAGATAAAGCCCTGTTGTTGGACTCGCTCCACCCAGTCCTGCAACGCCTGCGGGTCGTCCACCAGATAAGGAATGTTATCCTGAAAGGCAGTCTTGGACCAGTAAAAACTGTCGAAGGTGCGGGTGTTGTTTTGTGTCTCGAAATAAGCGGCAATGCCCACGAGCAACGCGGTGAGCACAATAACCGTCCCGACGGTGACGATTGCGTAGGACAGGGTGAGCTTCCATTGAAGGCGTTGGAAGAATTTGAACATGGCGTGCCTTACCCGCCCAGGTCCTGGCGGCGATAGAGCCGGACGGCGAGGAAAAGAAATGTCAGGGTATACGCGGCTGCCATAACAAACGCGGCACCAGGGTCCAGAAGATGAGAGGGTGTTTCTACAGTCCGATTGCCGATCGAGTTCAGCAGGTAGGTGGCGCTGAAGTAAAGATTTCGCATCATCCACTTTGCCCAGTCTGCCCCGTAAAGAACGCTCGAGAGCAGGAGCTCAATAAATTGAGTATAACCCAGGCCGATGGCGATCCCTGCGAAGGCGGAGCGGGTGGCAACGGTGATGAGCAATATCAGAGAGAGATAAGGCAACGTGACGAGGGTCATGTAGAAGGCAGCCGAGAGGGCGGCCAGCCAGTTCACGTTGCTGAGCGTGTACGCTTCATATGTGAAGGTCTTGTAATACCAGCCGGTGGCCCCTCCCACCAGGAGGATCAGGAGTTGCAGCAGGAACGTCACCAGCGCAAGCAGGCTGCATTTTGCCAGCAGGCTGGAGGGTCGTGAAACACGTGTCAGCCAGTGCTGATTCGTCCGCTGGGAGTAGTCATTGCCGAGCATCAGCGCGGCGATAATAACGAGGAACGGCAGGGATATGATCAGCAGTTGGTCAAGTGCGTTGGCAAGGTCGAAGGAAGCGCCCGGCATTTTCAGCGTGCCGTCCAGCAGTTGCGTACGGTTGCGGTTGTAGAAATTTTGCAGGCTCAGCCAGATGAACAGCGAGCAGCAAATGAACGTCACCCATAACACACTGCGGCGTGCCAGACGGGTCCATTCGATGGAGAAAAGTTTAAGAAACATGTTGGCTCTCATAATCTAGTTCGCGGAGGTGAGATCCATGAACACCGATTCGAGATCGGTCTTCTGGGCTGTGATCTCGGTGGGGATAACGTGATGCTGCAACAGATGATTCATCACCGCTTGGCTATCCACGCCCAGCACGAGCAGGCTGTTCCCACTTGCCTGGACGTTTTCGACGCCCGGCAGTGACTCAAACGCCCGAACCGCGGCTTCCGCATCGTGAACGGTCAAACGCACTGCCGGCTTCTGCCTGTTAAGCAAATCGTCCACGCGCCCCTGGGCGACGACGCGCCCCCTGTGAAGCACGGCGATACGGTCGCAGACCTGTTGCACCTCGTTGAGGAGATGGCTCGAAAGCAGAGCGGACGTCCCGTTTTCTGCCAGGGAGCGGAGCAACTGGCGGATCTCGCGCATCCCGGCGGGGTCGAGCCCGTTGGTCGGCTCGTCCAGGATAATGAAGCGCGGACGGTGCACGAGCGCCATCGCCAGGCCCACCCGCTGCTTCATACCGGTGGAGAATTTGCTCACCTTCTTGCGGGCGGATTCGGTCAACCCGACAAGCTCGATCACTTCGTGGATCCGCTTCTTATCCACGCCGGGGCTCAGCCGCGCGACCAGCTCGATATTCTCCCAGGCGGAAAGATAGGGAATGAAAGCAGGCGCGCCCAACAATGCGCCGATATCCCTCAGCGCCTGCACGCGGTTCGGTGTCACGCGCTGCCCTAACACATACACTTCCCCATCCGTGGGGTGGACGAGCCCCAGCGCCATCCCGAGCGTGGTTGTCTTACCCGCGCCGTTGGGCCCGACGAAGCCGAACACTTCCCCTTCATAGGCGGTGATGTTGATAGCGTCTACGGCTTTGCGAGTGCCGAAGGTCTTCGTCAGGTCTTTGGTTTCGAGAACGATCTGTGTCATAGAAAATCCTTGTGTTCGTGGTTTAACCGCCCAGGTCCTGGCGGGAGAAAATAACAAAGGAAGCGATGCTTAGTAAGAGAAAAGTCATACCAATCAGGAGGATGGCTTGTCCCTGAGGCAGGATCGCATCTGGCGAAATTGGCAGCGCATTGCGGTCGAGCGCGTGAGTACCGTGCTGCAAGGCCTGCGACAGGCTGGCGGGCATGTACCGGACGAGCCATGGGAATCTCTCGCCCAGCGCCGGCGCGAATTGTTCGACCACGCTGCCATACAGGATGGTCCCTCCTGCGGCAAAGAAAGGGGAGCGGCTGAGAACCGCCAGCAGCACGGTCAGCGCCAGGTACGGTAAAGAACTCCAGAAGAGGCGCAGGGCAGCAGGTAGAAGGGCGGCTGGATTAAGGTGTGTCGCGTCCACTACGCCGAAGAACAAACTACGCGAGAGAGCGCTGAGCCCCAAAACCGCGATGACGGAAAAGCAGACGAGCAGCAAGCCAAAGAACAGAATCGCGGTCAGTCGTGCAGTCAATAGCATTGGCCGCGCAACCCCGCGCGTCAGCCAGAGATGCATCGAACGGTCTACATAGTCGAAGGCGGCGATTCCCGCGCTCAGGATGGCATACACCAGGATTCCAATCTGGTTGAAAAACGCCAGCCCGCTGAGCAGGTCCTTTTCCAGACCACCGGAGGACTCTGCATAACCGTGCAGGATCTGTACGTGTCTGAAAAGCGTGGCGCAAGCCAGTAGGAATAGAACGCCCGCCAGCCCGACCCACAGCCCCGGATTCTTCAATGTTTTACAGATATCGATGGCAAGCAGGCGCAAGAACATTACGATTTCCCGAGCGAAACGATATCCTGCGTGTCCTCTGTCACCAGCAGGGGACTGATGCCGGCGAGGAAGAACAGGATTGCGAGAATGAAGATGAGTAAAGCGATCATTTTGTCTCCTTGATGCCCCGAAGTATAGGAGCCTGTCCTGTTTTTGGGTTCCGCCGGGAGGATGATTCCGGGTCATCCGTAGTGATGAACTGCCAACCCAACGCCTCTCTTAAAAAAAGTTGACTTTCATCCCAAGGTATGCAATAATAGCGGTATCGTTACCGGTAACGATACCGCTATTTTCATTACTTTTCAGAGGACTTGATATGCGGAAGAACCGACGGTCGGTGACAATTCAGGATGTGGCGAAGACCGCAGGCGTCTCGGTGTCCACGGTGTCGCGGGTCTTAAACGGCAAGGTGGATGTGGCAGTCGAAACGCAGGACCGCATCCGTTCGGTGATCGACGACCTGGGGTATACGACGAACCTTGCTGCCCGCAGCATGCGCAGCTTTAAGAAGAATATGGTCGGGTTGATCATGCCCGATATTGCCTATCCGTTCGCTATCGAAGTGATGAAGGGGGTCAACCGGGCGATTGCGGAATCGGAGTTCGACCTGCTGGTATATACGACCGGTGATGTGCGCAAAAGCGGCAGAGCCATGCACGAACAAAAATATGTTTCCCTTCTCAACAATTCCATCACGGACGGCGCCATCATCGTCGCGCCGGTGACAGGCGAGTTTTCCACCGATGCGCCGATCGTTTCCATCGACCCGCTGATGAGCAACCCGAATTATGCCTCCGTCCATGCGACCAACCACCAGGGCGCCATGGACGCAATGAACTATCTTTTAAGTTTAGGGCACAGGCGCATCGGGTTTATCAGCGGGCGCGCCGAACTGGAAAGCTCAACGCGGCGCCTGATGGGCTACCGCGACGCGATGAAACAAGCCGGATTCTCGATCGATGACATGTTGATTGCCGCAGGGGATTACACCACCGATACGGGTATCAAATGCGCGCGAGAGCTGCTCTCCCTGAGCCACCCACCCACGGCGATTTTTGCCTCGAACGACCAGATGGCGATGGGTGTGTACCAGGTCGCCGGGGAGATGGGGCTGCGCATCCCGGAGGATCTATCGGTTGTCGGGTTCGACAACATTATGGAATCGAAATATATGGGCTTGACCACGGTAGACCAGTTCATATCCGAGATGGGTTTTGTTGCCACACAGATGCTGATCAAGCTGATCAACGGCGAGACGCTGGAGTCGCCAACCTATCAAATGCAGACGCAGCTTGTCATCCGCACGTCCTGCCGCGCATTGAACGGACATGGTTAAGTGATGGACATAACGAGGAACAAAATGGGAAAGGAGGTGAACGCGTTATCTTTATTAAATAAATTGCAGGCCTTCTCTTCACCTTGAACCGATGGAAGGAAGACCTGCGCATTTGTGTGGACCATAGTCCGCACGAGGCTAGTATAACCGACGCAAAACTTAAAAGGAGAAGAAATGTCCCGCAAGATTTACATGATCTTGAGCACTCTGCTCATTTTTGCTTTTGCTCTGACCGCATGTGGCGCGCCTGCCACGCAGGCCCCTGCCGCAACGGATGAACCGGCAGCCACGGAGCCCTCTGCCGCCACCGAAGCGCCTGCCGCGACGGAGGAACCCGCAGCTACAGAGGCGCCTGCCGGTGAGCCGGTCACGATCACCTGGTGGCATATTACCACCAAAGACCCGGGTCTTTCCGACTGGCAGAAGATGGCGGATGATTACATGGCGGCACATCCGAATGTCAACATCGAGATCACCGTCCTCGAAAATGAGGCATTCAAGACCAAACTCACCACTGTTATGCAGTCTGGCGATCCTCCGGACGTCTTCCAGAGTTGGGGCGGCGGCGGGTTCAATCAACAGGTCGAAGCTGGTCTGCTGAAGGACATCACTGCAGATTTGGAAGCGGATCCCGCATGGAAAGATAGCTTTGCGCCCGGTGCTCTGGGCGTCTACAGTTACCAGGGCAAGAACTATGGCGTGCCGTGGGATATGGGTATGGTTGGCTTCTGGTACAACAAGGACCTCTTCGAACAGGCTGGTATCGATGCTCCTCCCGCCACCTGGGACGAGTTCCTCGAGGATGTGCAAACCTTGAAAGACGCGGGCATTACTCCGATCTCCATTGGTGAGGGAGACAAATGGCCCGGCATGCACTTCTGGAACTACCTCGCGACCCGCATCTGCGGACAGGAAAAATTTGAAGCTGCCATGGCCCGCACAGGTTCCTTTAGCGATCCGTGCTTTGTTGAAGCTGGCGTGAAGCTCCAGGAATTACTCGCCCTCGAGCCGTTCCAGGAAGGTTTCCTGGGCGCGACCCATGACGAAATGCAGGCAACCTTTGGCAATGGCCAGGCTGCCATGGAGCTCTCGGGCCAGTGGGCGCCATCCACACAGGCTGCCAACGCCGCGGATCAGGTAGGCGTTGAGAACCTTGGTTTGTTTGGCTTCCCGGCTGTTGATGGTGGTGCCGGCGCCGGGACCGATGTGGTCGGCGGCGGCAACGGGTTTGCAATCGGCAAGAACGCCGAACCGGAGGCGATTGACTTTGTCAAATACCTGACCAGCGTCGAGAACCAGACGGTCATCGCCGCTAACGGATCGGGCATCCCGGTCGTGAAAGGCGCCGAGCAAGGGCTGACCGATCCCAACATGCTGCAGGTGGCAGAGACGTTTGCAGCCGCGGATTACTTCCAGCTTTACTACGATCAGTTCCTGCCTCCGGCTACGGGGTCCGTTTTGAACGACTCCGTGCAGGGAATCTTCGCCGGTACGCTGACACCCGAAGAGGTGGCACAGGCAGTGGAAGATTCGGTTGCGCAAGAAATAGAGTAAGTCAGCAAGCCTGGGCAGTTGAAAAGGCTTCGTGACGCCCCATCGCAAACTTGCGTCACCGCAGGCGTCACGAAGCCTCACCAAAGGAATCTCTCATGCAGCAACTTCCTGCCATTCCCAACATCCTGAAACTAAAGCGCGAATCGAGCGTCCCGCGGCGTTTGCAAGACACGCTGCTGATCGCTCTGTTCCTATCGCCTGCACTTGTTCTTTTCCTTCTTTTTGTGATCTATCCCATCTTTCGCTCGCTCTATTTCAGTATGTTCGATTGGAATGGTTTGGGACCGGCCGTGGACTTTGTGGGGCTAAAAAACTTTACGGACATCATGACGGATAAAGTATTTCTAAAAGCGCTTGGGAATGTGGGGTTGATCGTAGCATTCTCGCTGGGGCTGCAACTGCCCCTCGCGCTGGCGCTGGCCGTCATGGTGGGACGCGACCTGCCCGGGCGCGGTATGTTCCGTACCATTTTCTTCCTCCCCTATGTCCTTTCTGAAGTCAATGTCGCGATCATGTGGATGCTGCTTTTCAATCCCAACCCAGATCGCGGCTTGATCAACGCGGTCGCGGTGGCGCTCGGTGGTGAACCCGTGGGCTGGCTCAGTGATACGGACATTGTCTTGTGGTCCGTCTTCATTGCACTGACATGGAAATATTTTGGCTTCCACATGCTCCTGTATCTGGCGGGGTTGCAGAACATCCCTGCAGAGCTGGAAGAGGCGGCACGGATCGATGGCGCGAATAGTTTTCAAAATTTCTTTTACATCACCCTGCCTTTGCTGGGCAGCACGATCCGCACCACCGTGTATCTATCCGTGCTGGGCTCGATCCAGCAGTTCATCCTGGTCTGGATCATGACCAAGGGAGGGCCGGTCAATGCGAGCGAGACGCTGGCGACGTATATGTATCGCTTCGGCTTTGTGCGCTTCCAACTGGGCTACGGTTCGGCGGTGGCGATCTATATGTTTCTGATCTGCCTGATCTTTTCGCTGATCTACCAGCGTCTGTCGCGCCAGCCCGATTATTTGACCGGTCTTTAGGAAGGACGATTTCATGGCAACTGCTTACGCATCTACAGCTTCCTCTTCGCGCCAGACGCAAAAAATAATTACCAGGATCATTCAGTACTTCATTCTCTCCATCATCGTCGTCATCATGTTTGTGCCGATCGTGATCCTGCTCTTTGGCAGCCTCAAGACGACCGGCGAGATGTATTCCCAGCCGTATACGATTCCCAACCCGCCGCACTGGGAGAACCTGTGGGGGGTTCTGTCCACGCCTGTATTCTGGACGATGTTAAAGAACAGCGTCATCGTGATGCTCGGGACCACAGCAGGCGTGGTGTTCGTCTGTGGGCTGGCGGCATTTGTGTTTTCCCGGCTGGAGTTTCGCGGCAAAAGCTGGCTCTTCAACCTCTTCACCCTGGGATTGATGTTTCCCATTAACGTGGCAATTCTGCCTGTTTATTTTGTTCTGCGGCAATTGAACGAGAATAACGTCCCCCTGATCGATTCCCTGATTGGCGTCATCCTGGTGCAGCTTGCTTTTCAAATCTCAGGAAACATCTTGATCCTGCGCGGGTTCTTCACTTCCATTCCCTCCGAATTGCAGGATGCTGCATACATCGATGGCTGCAATAACTTTGACTTCTTCTGGCGCATCCTCCTTCCGTTGGCGAAACCCGCGCTGGCGGCGGTCGCGGCGCTGACCATGATCGTCAGCTGGAACGATCTGCTGGTGCCCCTCGTGGTCTTAAACAGTGATGAGCTATGGACCTTACCATTAGGCACCATGCAATTCCAGGGGCAATATGCCACAGATTTGGCTCTGGTATCCGCATTTGTGGCATTATCTGCCATCCCGACTGTCATCTTCTATATCTTTGCCGAGCGCCAGATCGTCTCGGGGCTCACGGCGGGCGCGGTCAAGGGGTGATGAACGCTTCCTACAAGGATGACTAAAACTGATATGCGCCGCATCGTTTCCATGATCCTCATCCTTGCATTTGCATCAGGTCTGGTGAGCTGCTCCACTACTCCAAGACCTCTATCTCCATCGATAAGCGTAACCCCGGTCGCTGCGACGCAGCTTCCGTCTGGCGCGTTTGCCAGCGGAGAGTATCAAAATTTATTCAAGGAGTACCTCGGCAAATCGGATACGGAGATACAAGCCAAAATCGATGCCGCCTGGGATCAGCTCTTTTATGGAAATGATGACTCGGAACGCGTGTATTATCCCGTCGGTGATGACATGGCGTACATCGCGGATATCGGTAACGGCGACATCCGCTCCGAGGGAATGTCCTACGGCATGATGATCGCGGTCCAGCTGGACAAAAAGGAAGAGCTCGACCGTTTATGGAAGTGGGCGAAAACGTACATGTACCAGTCTGAGGGCCCCTTCCAGGGATATTTTGCCTGGCATTGCACCTTCGAAGGCGAACAACTGGATGCCAACCCCGCCTCGGATGGCGAAGAGTGGTTTACGACGGCCTTATTTTTTGCTTCGGCGCGCTGGGGCGATGGCGAAGGGATTTACAATTACCGGGCGCAGGCACA
>JAICRQ010000240.1 GCA_025966435.1 Anaerolineales bacterium
AAAACCACCGTCGCAGCTAGCTGGTTATTATGCAGGCTATAAGCAAGTGACGTCCGTCCGCCATAGCAGAACCCCGCGATCGCAATTCGATCCGAATCGACATCTGGCTGCGATTCGAGCCAGGCATATACGGAATCCAGATCGGCGTTGACGTTTTCGGGTCTCGTCGAAACTACCTGATAGATAGCACGCGGGACCCAGCCGGTCGTAGAACCGCGGAATGTATCCGGCGCAACTACGAGATAACCTTCTTCTGCTAACAGATTCGCCAGACTAATGACGGATTCGTTCAACCCCCAAAACTCATGAATCATAATCACGGTCGGGAAGGGCCCCTCACCCTGTGGCTGCGCCACATAAGCACGTACATCGGGCGCACCGCCCGAGCCAGGGATTATGGTATTCACTAGGTTATCGAGCCGACCCGCACCTGTGAGAGCATCCACGGCGATGGAGCCAGCTAAAAACAGGATGAGGGCGATGAACAAAATCAGAATACCAAGTAAAACACGTTTGAGTACTTTCATATCTGCCTCCAGGGTCAGGATGAGACCATTCGCCCAGGTTTTACCTGTATTTCTTAGCTTTGCGTTTCTTTGGGTTTCACCAATCTCGCCCCAATGAGAGCAGCCAGGATCATCAAAAAGAACACCGCCACTCCGCCGCAAATCCCCGCGGCACTGAAGGAGGCAGCCAGACCTTTGATGCCGACCTCGTCATTCCCGAACACCCTTTGCGAACCGTCCGCATACGTGCATGTCAATTCGGTATAGTGTCCCGTCCCACCGCTCGGGCTGGATGTGGTCGGCGTGCCGAAACCAAAGTCGTTATACGAGTAATCGGTGGCGTCCGGGCAGAGAACGTATGCCGTAAGCCGGTCGAATACGGGCGGCACAGCCGCGATCATCGCGCCGCCAAAGGGCACCAGGAAAATTAACGGACCTCCGCCGATCAATAGAACAAGAAGTGCACCAATGCAAGAACCTTGCCAGCGTTTCATGGAATTCTCCTTTGAAGATTCTTAAACGTTCGCCTACTTAATGCCTTTCACTGCCCACGCACGCAGCACCAGAGGGATCGTACCATCTAAAGCAAATGGGAGACTATTGTAGATCCTGTGCCGCAATTGGGTACGTCGCTCTTCACTCAGCGACATGACATATCCCGGCGCAGGTCCCTGCCCACCCAAGAAGGGAGACCAATAATCGTTAAAGTCTTTGAACTCCGCCCATACATCGATTGGGCGAACTTCCACCTGGGAAAGATGAGCGTGTTCGAATAAGTATCGGAGAGAATTGGGATTGCAAATGGAAAAACGCCACCCTTCATCCAGCTCACGAGCCGCGGTATCCAGCGCCGATGCGGCATTCCAGAAGTGGCGGAGCATCTGCATCCTCCCTGGATAATCCCACACATATAATGCGACAGTACCGCCAGCATGCACGGTGCGCGTCATTTCGGCAATCATCTGATCGGGTTGCGGGACAAAGTTCATCACCAAGCCAGAAACAACCGCCTCGAAAGACTCGCTTTCAACGGAAAGATTTTGTGCGTTTCCCACTTCAAAGGTCGCACATGGATCATGTACTTGGCTTTGGACGAACGCCACATAGTCCTTGGAGCGGTCGATCCCCCTTAATTCTTTCGGGTTGGCCAGATCGAGAATGGTCTGTGTGAGCGCACCCGTGCCGGTCCCCACATCCAGCCAGGCTTTCCCCTCCGGGATCGCCAGCCAATGGACAAACTCCTGTGCTACCAACCGGCTCCAGCGACCGATATAAGGTTCATACGAAGCTCCGCTTTCCCACACGTCGTTTGATGTGTCTTTCATGCCCATGGTTGTCTCTCCTAACGATGAATAAGAAACCCAACATAACGAATGTTATCAAAGAAAAGAGCCAAAGGTGAACACCTTTGGCTCTTTGTTACGAAGAATTAATGATTACCCCTGAATCGTCTGCGTGGGAATCCGATTCAAACGGAAAGGGGAAGGTCCACCCGGTAGGAAGAGGGCAACAGCTCGCCAGCTGCCTGCAGGGACTTCTGCATCTGCAGTCGGGCACGCGCCAGACGGCTCTTGACCGTCCCCACCGGCACGCGGGCTGCCATGGCTGCTTCCTCGTAGGACATCCCCTCAATATCCACCAGAACGAGGACGAGGCGGTAGATAGGCGGTAATTTGTTCAGGCTTTTCTGGATCGCCCCTTCCAGCTCAGTCGTCTCGAATTGCACTTCCGGATCGGCTTCCGCATCCACCAGCCAGTAGCTGGTCTCGATCTCCTCGCCGTCAGCATTGTACTGTTCGAGGGGCACGGAATGTTGGCGGCGCTTCTTCCGCATCTCGTCGTAGCAGGCATTGACCACCACTCGCGCCAGCCAGCTCCGCAGCGAGTCGCCGCGGAACGTGTGGAACCGGCGAAATGCCGAGATCAGCGCTTCCTGCACAGCGTCAGACGCCACATCTTCATCATTCAGCAATCGCAGAGCAATGCCAAACAGCAGATTTTGATAGCGCAGGATCAGCTGGTTGAACGCTTCCAGGTCGCCACGCTGAGCGGCCTGAATCAGCGTTTTTTCAGATACGGGGGGGTGCTGCAAACCTTTCATACCTATACTATACTCCCCCACTGTTACAAGTCTGTTCCAAGGATGTCACAGTTTTGTAACTTGTCTACACGCTATTCTAAAGCCCTCGCCGCTTCGAGCAAGAATTTAACGAACCTTTTTTCAAATCCATGAGCTAATTGGAAGAACGCAGAGCAAACCCCTTTTTCGTTGCCGGAAGACGGATGGTAAACACGGTGCCGCGCGGCTCCTCTTGGCTGCTGCGGACGTCGATCCGCCCGCCATGCAGGGCAATAATACGATGCACCAGCGCCAGCCCGAGTCCACTTCCTTCGGTGCTGCGAGCATTCGAGCCGCGGTAGAGCTCCTCGAAGATCTTCGAGACATCTTCGGCAGGAATCCCTGCGCCGGAATCTGCCACTTCGATCAGAATTGCGCGTCCATCCTCCAAAAGGCGGATTTCGACAGAATCGGTCTCGCACGTGAACTTAAGCGCGTTCTCCACAAGGTTATAGACCGCCAGGACGAGCAGGTCGCGGTCGCCGGTGATCGCGGGGAACGGCGATGGCACTTTAGGAATCAGCAGGTTTACATCACGCCCTTCATAGGCGGGCAGCGAATGAGCAGCTTCCACGACATCCTGCAGCAAGTCGGGCACATTCACCTGCCATAGTTCGATGGGGCGCTCCCCCAAGTCCGACAGCTTTCTCAGATCCGTCAGCAAACGGGTCAGGCGCTCCACAGCATTGGTCGCGTTTTCAACCGCGCGCTGACGATCGGCATTGGTGTGGACTTCCTGCATGTTGACGAGCGCGGCGCGCAGCCCGGTAAGCGGATTCTTGATCTCGTGGTCCAGACGGCGCAGGAAACGACGGCGCCCCTGTTCGGCGTCGCGTTTTGCCTCTTCCACCTGCATCTGAGTCTGTTCCTGACGGCGGATGGCGCGGTTGTAATAAATCAATAATAAACCGGTGATGAACATCCCCATCAGCAGGGCAACGATGCCAAGGTTCCGAATGGTCATGCCAAACACCAGGGCAAAAATCCCAAAGTCGGCTGTCACCATAAAGGGCGGCAGTGCTTGTGCCCAAATGTTGATCAACACGAATTCGACGATTCCCGCGAGCAGAGGCAGGAATACTAAAAACAAATTGACCCAGCTTCTCTTGAGCATACGGGATAATCTTACCCCTCTCCGCGTACGGGTGCAATGAAACGATATCCTTCCCCCGGAATGGTCTCGATAAAGCGCGGGTCCGCCGGGTCATCGTCCAGGGCTCGGCGCAGTTCCGCCATACGCGTGTCCACGGTGCGTGTGCCTGCCGGGTATTCCCACCCCCAGACGGCCTCCAGCAAGCGCTCGCGCGTCACCGCCTCATCGGGATGCGTCATCAAATACTCCAACACCGACAGCGCTTTGGGCGTCAATTCCACAGTACGCCCGGCAAGGGTCGCGCGGCGGGCGCGGCGATCAAGCGCAAGGTCGCTGGCGGTCAGGAGCCAGGCAGCGGAGAGAGAGCGCTCGCCGGGGCGCGCACGCCGTAACACAGCCCGAATGCGCGCCAGTAATTCATGAGGATCAAACGGCTTGTTGAGATAATCGTCTGCGCCTTCTTCAAGAGCCAAGGCGCGTTCAGAAGCTTCCCCCACCTGCGTCAAAAGGATCGTCGGAGTCCAGATCTTGGCTTTTCGCAGGCGTCGCAGGGTTTCGCGACCATCCATGCGCGGCATGAGCACATCGAGGATGATCAGCTCGGGATGGTGCGCCTGCGCTTTCTCCAACGCGCTCATGCCGTCAGAAACGACCAGCACGTGAAACCCAGCGCGCTCCAGGAACGGCGCCAAGCTGTCCGCAATGGTCGGGTCATCATCAGCGAGGAGGAGGGTGGATCTCGTAGAAGACATGATAGAAGTATAGGATTCGACTGTGTGGTGCATAAGCGCCAATCCGCTCAGCCGAAATACTACGTCAGAAAAAAGGGCCTGGCCCCTAGAGGCCAGGCCCTGGTTCACTGAGAACGGATCAGCTCACGAGGGTATTCTACTAAAGGTCGCCATGGTCGCATCGATCACAGCCGACTCAGCTGTCTTATCGAACTCCGGCGGAGGGGTTGCATAGTTCCCACGGTTCGCGGAGTGTAAGACAAAAGCCAGGCTGATACAGGCATTGTTGTCGACCGTTGAATAGGCAGTCCAGTCGTAGCGGTTTCCCGCTGCAGCGCCCTGCCCTGTTTGTTTCGTGAACGAGATATTGTTGATTGTTACATTCTCCGTCGTCAGCGGATTATCGACTGCCGGACTTACGCATGGAGTTACGCCTTCCCTCACGTGGATCTGGATAGTTTTGGACAAAAGATTTGTCCCGGCAGTCGAGATCGGCAGCGAGACCTGGCCAACATTCTCAGATTGGCTCAGGATTCTCGCGCCTGAGGGAAGGCTAAATCTAAAATTATATTTTGTGTTTTGATAGTAGCCCGTTGTTGGGCCTGGGGTTGTGGGCGTAGGCGTTGCGCTGTTAGCCGGAGTACCCATCGTGTTCGTGGGCGTTGGCGTGTCGCTGGGCACGGCGGTGGTCGGTACAGCCGTTGTTCCTGCAGGGGTTGTGACCACTGGAGTCGTCGCCGTCGTTGGGACGGCGGTTGTCGGCGCAGCCGTGGTTCCTGTTGTAGGAGTCGGCGAAATCGTGCCGGAGATGGGTGTAGGCGCCGTTGCACCGACACGATAAATATGTGGACCCACCCACAGAGCGCGATCGCCCGTTGCCACGCCCGCAGCCAGCACGGTTAGGATGAATTTGACATCCCTGCCAGCCAGAGGGCTTAAGTCCACATCGACGTTATAGAATTTGCCTTCGTAGCGCTCCAGGAACGGACCCCAGAAGGTTCGGATGGTGCCGCCCTGCTCATAATCGAGGCGGAAAGCCACGTAACAGTTCGTGGCGTTGTATTCGCAGTTAATCACCGAGCGGAAGCGGTCGCCGTTCTGCACGCGGAACGTGGGGAAGAAACCCTGGATGTACCCGTTCTGCACGTTCTGCGGGAAGGTGATGATTCCGGGTCGCGAGTCGGTGGCTCCCGATTCGAGCCGGGGATTGGTCACCTTGAGCACGAATCCTTTGGCATCACCATCGGTCCCCGGGCATTGCGACGCCGGAATTTGCCCGGCGCCCGTATACCAGGTTGCCGCACAGGCGTTCGTGGCGAAGTCATACGCTATATTCGCGCCGGGCGTTACAGTAGGTCCACCAGGCGTAACGGTCGCGCCGCCGGGGGTAACGGTTGGACCGGACACACGGATATCCACCC
>JAICRQ010000112.1 GCA_025966435.1 Anaerolineales bacterium
GCGTTTGACCTTTGACTTTAGACCTTGAACTTCATCTTCCCCAATAACTTTTATCCCTAGTGCTTCCACTTTCTCCAGTTCATCATTGATCGTGGTCGCGGCGGAGGGCGTCATGTAGACCGTCATCCCCCTACGCGCGGCCTCCTCAATTGCCCAGGCGGACGGTCCTCCTCCCATCTGATGCCCGGTGAGAAGTAGCGGCCTATGAGCGGAAATCGCCTGCTTCACCCGGTGGTGGATCATCATGGTCGGGGAGGGCAGGACGAGCTTGAACCCGTTCTCGATGTCGAGATTCGAATCGTACAGGAAAATGTCCTGTGTGCCCGTGCCGATGTCAACGGTAAGAGTTTTCATGGGGAGTCGTTACTACACTCCGATCCCCAGCCACTGGCGAATGAAGTAGCCAATCACGAAAGAAACAACCGCAACGCCGAGACTTAATCCCGCCATCTCTAAAAAGCGCGCTCGAAACGACTCTCCCTTTGCCACGGAGATATAGTAATTGAACACAGCAATAATCACCACTGCGATGCTCAGCGTGATGACCAGATCCAGGATGTAATTATCGAAGATCAGATAAGGCAGGACAAGCAATGCCACCGTGACGATATAGGCAATCCCTGTGTAAATCGCAGCACGGACCGGTTGTTTGCTTGTCTCCTCCGAACGGGTGGAAAGATATTCGCTCGCCGCCATGGACATGGACGCAGCGATTCCCGTGATGAGGCCTGAAAGGGCGATTAATTTCACATCCTGCAGAGCAAGCGTCAGGCCTGCGAGCGCGCCTGTTAACTCCACCAACGCGTCGTTGAGTCCCAGCACGATGGACCCAGCGTAGCGTAACCGTTCCTCATCCAGCATATTGATGAGCTGCTCCTCATGTACATCCTCTTCATGCTGAAACTTGATTGCCTCGGGAATCGTGCTTGAAACCCCCGCATAATTCTCTTGCGCGTTCTCTTCCCCGCGTTCCATCAATTTGATGCCAAAGGTAAAGCCAAAGAGGACGCTAATCAAGTAGTAGAACCAGACGGAAAACCAATCCGGTTGGACATCCTGATTCGTATATTTCTTCCAGCCGTTGTAATGACGCAGCTCATCCTCAGCAATCTGCTCGATGATACTCGCATTCTCAGGAGAGTTTATCTTTTTTGCCAGGCGCTTATAAATATGATATTCGGTGATTTCCGTCTGTTGAAAGCCCAGGACCTGCTTGCGGACGCTTTCAGAAAGTTGCATACCGTGCTCCTTCATTTGATTTGCGAATTGTAAGCCATTTGAGTATGATTATTATGTCACGATCTCATCTGATGGGTTACTAGGAAACAGCAAAAGATAAGTGACTTTCGCCCTGCCGGTTTCAGATAAAATCGAATATTATTCTTGCCAACCCAAACCAAGGAGGACAGATGCATCGAATTCCGCGAAATGCCTTCATTTCATTCACTGTTATCCTACTATTAAGTTCTCTTGCCTGTGCCATCTCGCAACCTACACCTATCCCTACGAATACATCCGAACCGTCCGCGACAGCCACAGAGACTGCCGTTCCCACAAACACCCTCCGGCCGTCGGCGACCGCCAGGCCAACTCGAACCCCAAACCTGGCAGCGACCGAGCGTGCAGAGGAATTGAATGCCGAAGCCCAGGAATACTTTGAGAAAGGATATCTGGCGACCAATGATGGAAGCTTCAGGGAGTTGGAGGACTTCAGCTTCGATTGGGCGCAGCTGGGTTTTTACCAACCCTTTCTGATCCAGGATTCGGTGGGCGACTTTTTCCTCAGCGCGCATTTCAAATGGGACTCTGCCTTCCGAAATTCAGACACCTCCGGCTGTGGTTTCATTTTCGGTGTACAGTCAAATAACGATCATTATGCAGTCTTTTTAGACCGCCAGAGAGTGCTCTTCCTCATCACCGATAATACGGTCGGTTTTTCCAGACCGGTAACCCCAACGCGCGGCACCGGTATCGTCAAGTTTGATTACCCGGCGGAGGCTGATTTCACCCTGATCGTCAAAGGTGCGTATGCCTATGTACTCGTGAATGGCGAAGTGGTCGGAGAATACACCCTAGCATTAAGCAGGTCGTCGAAGGGTGGCGTGGGCGTGACCGTGCTTTCAGGGACGAATAGAGACTTTGGCACGCGCTGCGAAATGACCAATTTGCATCTCTGGCTGCCAAACGAGTAATCGAATGTATCCAGGTCGTTCGCACTGCAAGCTGGCGTGATTTTACTGGAACTCCTCGCATTTAAGTCGGAGTAGAGGTATCATAATGCAGTTATTCTTGAGAGCTGACACGGAGCTATTGGAATGTCGAACCTCGCGCTGACAGAACTGCTCGCCAGCTATGTCCCTAAACTGATACAACATAGAGTCATCTCGAATCCCGCTCCGATCGAAGCGCCAGTAGCAGAGGATTTCCAGGCTGCCATTCTGTTTGCGGATATTTCCGGTTTTACGCTTCTCACTGAGCGCATGGCAGAAAAGGGTCCAACCGGGGTGGAAACACTGGCGCGTATTCTGAACGAATACTTCGGGCAACTCATCGATATTATCCACGATTACGGGGGAGATGTGGTGAAGTTCGCCGGCGACGCTGTGATTGCCGTTTGGCCAGTCGTTCCAGATGTCCCCATTAGCGATACGATTTCAAGAGCAGACCAGTGGCAATGGACCATGCGCGCCGCTGAATGCGCTCTGGAAATCCACAGACGCCTCACCAATTACAAAGCCGAGGATGCGAATCTGTACCTCAAGCTGGCTGTCAGCCTGGGCAAGGTTAGCACGATACACGTCGGAGGTGTGTTCAATCGCTGGGAATTTCTCATCACAGGTGCTCCTCTTGTCGAATTGGGCATTGCCAACAATCTGGCAAAAGCCGGTGAAATTCTGATTACCCCTTCTGCCTGGAAGTTGATCCGTAATGATTCCAACGCCCAGGTCATTGAATTTGAATTGAAGGATGCGATCGCGCAGGGAGGACGACTTGTGAGCCTGAACAAGCCGTCGTCTGTTTTCAGTTCACCAAAAAAACCTGTCATTCCCGACGGCGCTGAAAATTCGTTGCGTCCCTACATCCCAGGCGCCGTGATCAACCGGTTGACGGCAGGTCAGAGCAGTTGGATTGCTGAGCTTCGCCGTGTGACAGTGCTTTTTATCAATCTGCCGGATCTCGATCAGGAAACCGCCCTCGAAAACGCTCAAAACATTGCGCGGCTGATCCAGCGCTCGACGTATCACTATGAAGGCTCGATCAACAAGATCAATGTCGATGACAAGGGGATAACTATTGTCGCCGCGTTGGGACTGCCGCCGTTTTCTCATGAAGACGACCCGGCGCGCGGCGTGCAGGCGGCGCTGATGATCCGTAGGGAGCTCTCCACACTCAACGTTCCCAGTTATATCGGCATTGCCACAGGCCGCATTTTTTGCGGCTCCGTTGGAAATGACTCTCGCCGCGAGTATACGATTATTGGGAACGCGGTCAATCTATCGGCGCGTTTGATGGCCGCTGCAAGCCAGCAGGATGAGCTGATCGCGAAGCATGTGGTCCCGATCCTGTGCGACCGCCTTACGTATGACAGCGCGAAAGAGGCGGTGGAGTTCGAGATCCTCCCCCCGCAGCGGGTCAAGGGGCGCACGGAGCCTGTGGAAGTGTTCCATGCACTGGAAGTGAAGAAGAGTGTGGTGCGCTCGAAAACCGAATTGATCGGCCGCCAGGAAGAAAAGACGCTGATTGCCGCGGCATTACAGGAATTATCGCGCGGCGCGCCCCATCAGACTCTGGTGCTGCAGGGAGAAGCAGGAATCGGTAAATCGCGTTTGTTCGAAGACCTCATTCGCCAGGCAGAAACACTCAATGTAAAGATGTTTACCGGGAATGGAGACGCCATTGAGAAAGCAAGTCCTTATCATGCCTGGCGCCCGATTTTCAATCAGATTTTCCAGATCGAAGAGACATTAGCGCAGGGCGATTTTACAGAAGATGTCCGCACCTCGATAGAAGAGAACGTCATCGCAAAGCTAGCCGAGATCGATCCTGACCTGGTTCGTTATACTCCGCTGGTGGATGTCGTCCTGCCCATTTCCATCCCTGATAATGAATTGACCTCCGCCATGTCCGGCGAAATTCGGGGTGGGAATGTCCGCGAACTGTTGACGCGGCTGCTGGCCTTTGAAGCAAGCCAGTCGCCGATGCTGATTGTGATGGAGGATCTGCACTGGTTTGATTCCGCTTCCTGGGCGCTGCTGGTAGACCTTCAGCAAAAAGTAAGGCCGTTGTTCCTTGCCTTGAATACACGTCCCTTATCAGACCCGATTCCCGTCCAGTTCAAACAACTGCTTGATACTCCGGGTACCCGGTTGTTACGGCTTGAAGCTATGAAGCTCGACGATGTGGAAGCCCTCGTCTGCCAGCGGCTGGGTGTCAAATCGGTGCCTCCCATGCTCAGCCGGTTGATTCGCGAAAAGTCGGAGGGACACCCCTTCTTTGCCGAGGAGCTTGCCTACGCCCTGCGCGATTCCGGGATTTTGTTAATCGAGAATCAGGAATGCCGGGTGCATTCGCGCTTCATGAACTTTGAGGAACTCACACTGCCCGATACGCTTCAGGCAGCGATTACCAACCGCATCGACAGCCTCAACCCCTCGCAGCAATTGACCCTTAAAGTCGCCAGCGTGATCGGGCGCATCTTTGCCTTTCGCGTTCTGGAGGCGATACATCCGATCGAGGCAGACAAATCAGCACTACACGATTACATGGCAACCCTGACTCGCTTGAGCCTGACGGTGGTCGAATCGGAAGCACCAGACCTGGCGTATATTTTTAAGCACGTTGTGACACAGGAAGTGGCATATAACCTGATGCTCTTCTCACAGCGGCGGTTGTTACACCAGGCCGTCGCGGAATGGATCGAGAAAAGCCACGAAAAAAGTCTCGAGTCCTATTACACCCTGTTGGCGCATCACTGGTCTCAAGCTGCTGACACATCCGAAACTCTTCGTGATGAACACGCCTTACACAAAGCCGTGGAATATCTTGAAAAAGCTGGCGAGCAAGCCATGCAGAACTATGCCAACCAGGAAGCCGTGCAGTTCTTCAGTCAGGCGCTTGAACTGGACAAGAGAAGAGCCGAGCCAGAAGCTGGACAGGTAGCGCGCGAGCGAAAGCTTCGCAGGGCAAGATGGCATAGCCGGTTAGCATTGGCTCATTACGGGCTCGGCTCTCTGCCAGATTGCAATAACCATGTCCATGAAGCGCTGCGATTACTAGAAAACCCAATGCCGCAATCCACGTTTCAAATTGGATTGGGGTTAGTCCCTCAACTTATCCGCCAGGTTTTTCATCGCTTGTTCCCCGCTCGATTTATTGATTCGGGTAAAGATTCGCAGAGTAGAGAAACGGCTATCGAAGTGGCACGTCTTTATGAATTACTGGGGAGAATCTATTTCTATTCCAACGAAACACTGCCCATTATGTACAGTGTGGTGAGATTTCTCAATGAAGCGGAAAAAGCCGGTCCTTCTCCCGAGCTTGCTTCCGCTTATTCAAGCACCGCTGTACTTGCCGGTTTTGCACAACTGCATAAACCTGCCGAAGCCTATGTGAACAGGGCGCTTGCAATTGCTCGAGAAGTCAACCTGCCATCAAATTTGATCACGGTCTATGTGGTGACGAGCGCGTATCTCATCACTGTCGGGAAGTGGGAGGACGTCCGCAAACGGGTGGAGGAGGCAAAGACGATCTGCGAACAGCTGGGAGATACTCGTCAGTGGGGCGATGCGACTGCTATGTTAGGAGAGAGCGCGTTTATTTCTGGCGATACATCCTATTCCATGGATATGCAGAAAGTTCTGCTGCAGGATGCCCGCCGCCGCCGCAATCCTCTGCATCAGTGCTGGGGACTCCTGGGCGTTTCCGTGAATAATATCCGTTGGGGCAAGGCGGCGGATGCGCTTTCCATGCTAGAAGAAGCGCTCCGAATTTTGGACGAAACGCCCAATCTCGCATCCTCCATTGAAATCAATGGACAAATTGCTCTGGCTCATTTACGGTTGGGTCAGGAAGAAAAAGCGCTTGCCTATGCAGAAAAGGTATTGCAACTCAGCGAAAAAATATCCCCGACAGTGTATTCCATGGATGTTGGGTTTTCGGGCGCGGCGGATGTGTACTTTGAGTTATGGGAAAGGTCACTTCGGGATCCAGGCACAAATTCCGATCACCTGAAAGAGTTGGCGGAGAGAGCCATTAAACTTTTGATCGCTTTCGAAAAGGTGTTTCCTATTGGGAAGGCTGTCACGCCTATTTATCAGGGCTGGTATGAGTGGCTGACGGGAAAGCACGAAGCCGCGATCAAAACCTTACGCCGCGGACTAGAAGCCGCGCTCAAGTTCAATATGATATATGAAGAGGGGTTGATCCGGCTCAAGCTGGCTGTTTATTCCCAGGGAAACCTGGACGCGCGCAAACGCAATCTCTGGCGGGCGATGGAAATCTTTGAGAGAATGGGTGCCCTCAATGAGTTAAGACTTGCTCAGGAAGAAGCACAAAAAGCTGGCGTTTAGAAATCCAAGCCTGGAGAGAAAGATGAATACCGTCGTATCTGAACACCTGGGGACGGATATCCCCGGTCCACAACCTGTGCCTGTGTTGGGCTGGCTGCCAGGGCTTCTTCGTTTTGCCTGGAACCCTTTACGGTCCCTGGAGGACTTGAGCGAACAATATGGGAATATCCTGCGGTTGGGGATCAAGAACTATCCTGTGATACTGATCTTCCATCCGGACTATAATCGCCAAATCCTGCGCGACCCCTCTACGTTTTACAGCTACAACCTCGATCTGCTTCCTATCCCTTTCCCGAAGGATAGCTCTATCAAACGCGCGACGACAGGCATGCCGCTGATGAATGGTCCGCGTCACACCGACCATCGCTCTGTGTTGCTTCCGTATTTCCACAAAAAATTTATTACTCGCTATCACGACTCTTGCATCGAAGTGACGGAAAGAAAGCTCGCCAGCTGGCAGCCCGGCATGGAAGTGAATCTGCGCCGCGAGATGGAACAGCTCGCCATGTGGCTCGCGACCGAACCAGTCCTGGGGCTTGACCCTCAAAGCGAAGGGGATGCTATCGGTCGGCAACTTGAGCGCACGATGAAGCTTGTGATGAATCCGTTTGTGCTGATGTTTCCGTACAACATTCCCGGTATTCCCTTTCATAACTTGATGAGGAATGCAGAGGAAATGGAGCGCATAGTCCGCCAGGTGATCGCACGCAAAAAAGAGGCAGGGTTGACCGGGCATGATATTCTCTCCGTCATGCTCCGGATGCACGAGGAGAATCCAGAACGATTAAGTGAAGACGAGTTGATCGGTCATACGACGACCATGTTCCGCGGCGGTTACAACCCCAGCGGAATGGCGCTCTACTGGACGATCTTTTTGCTCAGCCAGCACCCGGATGAGATGACAAAAGTGCTGGAGGAGCTTGATGAACTGGTCAAGGGAGATAGTCCTACCGAACAGGAAGTGGAGAACATGCCGTATCTTGAAGGCGCTCTCAAAGAAGCGATGCGCCTCTTCCCTGCCGGCACCTGGACGGGTCGTCTTGCCATGCAGGACTTTTCTTTGGACTCGCATCGCTTCTCAAAAGGCACCTGGGTCATGATGAGCCCTTATATCACGCATCGCATCCCTGAGCTTTTCCCCGAACCGTACAAATTCAGACCCGAACGCTGGTTGTCGATTCATCCATCTGCTTATGAGTTCATGCCTTTCTCAGCCGGTCCGCGCTATTGCATTGGCGCCTCCCTGGCATTGATGCAGTTGAAGATTGCTCTGACTATCATCTTCAAGCGTTTTCGTTTTACTTTGAAGCCTGGCACAAAACTGGATTGCGTGGGATTCAATTCCATCCGCCCCAAACATGGACTTCCGATGATTCTTAGTAGTCCTGATCAAGAGCTTCGATCAGTTGCTTTTCAAGGGAATGTTAGAAGAATCGTCCACTTTGGTTGATTAAATAGAAAGCTTTTATGTTAGAAGGAGAAAGAGCCGCACCTAGGACTGACCCACCACCTCGTAATGTACCACGTTGGGCTCGAATTCCAGCAGAAAATCTCTATCTTCTGGATAATATTTCGCTATTTCCACCTCGTCGCCCGCAAAGGCTTTGATCGATTCGAGGTCCTGCCAGAAGGTGAGCGTAATAAAGTGGGTAAGGGTACCTTCGGTTCGTTCGAGAATATGCACGCTGAGGTTTCCCTCTACGGATTGATAATCGGGAATGGCGCGCGCATTCAGAAATTCGCGGTATGTTCCTGCTTTTGCAGTGGGCACCTTTCCGTGCCACATTCGTACGATCATTCTCAATCCCCTTCTTCAAAAATGAACTTTGTGGGATCTTCGTTGAACTTCGACCAGGCGATGCACTGGCGCGGGGTAAACACGAACAGCCCGCCTTCATCCCAGGAATTCGGCCCCGGTGTATATCCGTATTCCTCATATTTTTTATAAGCTTGGGAAAGCCTTTGTCCAAGCTCGGGGGATGGTTTGTCTGCCGGTTTGGATGTGCCTTCGAGGATGACAGCTTCCCATCCATTTTCCAGATGGACGGTTACGTTCGGGTTCGACTCGATGTTGATGGCGTGACGCGTTTCCGGGCTGCCATCGTAATAGATCTTTCCATCCACGAACACGCACCAGCGCGGCACCACGTGTGGGCGTCCGTCGGGGCGGACGGAGCAGATCCAGTAATGCTTGGCTTCCGTCAATTGCGCGGCGACCCAGTCCCAGGTCAGGTAAGACACAGGTTTATCCACGTATCCTTTGGGGAATTTCGGACGAGTAACTTTTATTGGTTCCATGCCCCAGACTATAAAGCAATTTCCC
>JAICRQ010000305.1 GCA_025966435.1 Anaerolineales bacterium
GATTAGAACACAAAATCAGAACGCCATCTTAGTCGGCGCGGTGCTGACGGGCCTTGGCTTTATCGGTCTCTTCGACCATTATGTTTGGACGCTCGCTCCGGGACGGATGATGCTGGGACTCGTCATTGGTCTGTTTGTGGGGCAGGACATCAGCCATGAGACATGACGTTGTAGTGAATGGCCGCTTCCTGGCGCGCCGCCTCACGGGCGTAGAGCGCTATGGTCGTGAAATCCTTCGATGCATTGGCACGCGCTGGCGGCTGGAATCGACCGCCAGACAGGGGTGGAGGGGCCATTTATGGGAGCAGTGTTTCCTGCCAGCCAGGTTGAGCCACGATTCCATTCTCTGGTCACCCGCGAACACTGGCCCCCTGCTCGTCCGCAGGCAGGCGCTGACTATTCATGACCTGAGTCCACTGGAGCATCCCGAATGGTTTCGGGGAGGTTTTGCAGCGTGGTATCGGTTGTTCCTTCCCATTCTCGCGCAGCGTGTGGAAAAGGTATTCACGCCTTCGGAGTATGTGAAAGGAAAAGTGATGAAACGGTTTAACATCACAGAGGTGACTGTCACCCCAAACGGAGTAAACCCTTCGCTCTTCCATCCCCGGGCAAAGCAAATCCGCTTTGATCTGCCTCGACATTATGTTCTGTTTGTCGGTACACTCGAGCCGCGTAAGAATTTGGACTCTTTATTACAGGTGTGGAACGAAATCAACGCTGAGTTCAAAGAGACATGGCTGATGATCGTTGGTGTGAGTGGCACGGTATTCAGGACGATCCGCGTACCTCATGAGATGGAACGCGTCCGATTCATTGGTTATCTGGATGATGAGACCCTTGCAGGGTTATATGCAAATGCAACTGTGTTTGTGCTACCTTCCCAGGATGAGGGGTTTGGGCTGCCGGCGCTCGAAGCGATGGCAAGCGGAACGCCTGTGATCGTTTCAGATGGCGGCGCGCTGCCTGAAGTGGTCGGTGATGCGGGAATAAGGTTTTGTCTGGTAGATCCGTGCGGGTTGAAACATGTTCTCAAAGAATGTTTGAGTAATACTCGATTACGTGCCGAATTGAGCGAAAAAGGGTTGGAACGCGCAAAAAAGTTTTCCTGGCAGTCGACAGCGGAAATTGTCTGGAAGAGTCTACATGACATCTAAGCCGCGTGTTGCGTTGGTGCTGGACGCGCTCCCAGCCATCGGCGGAGGCGAGAAGACTCTGTTCGCGGCGCTGGAAGTAATTCCTCAGGCAGATATTTTTACACTCGTATATAACAGACCCGCGTTTGCAAACACGCCAGTTGCGAACAAGCACGTTTTCACCTCGTATCTGAATCAGTTGCCCCTCGCACAAACCCATCATCGTTTGTTTCTGCCATTAATGCCATCCGCCATTGAACGGTTTGACCTGAGTCAGTACGACGTAGTTGTTGCCTTTAGCTATGCAGTCGCGCACGGCGTACACGTGAAGGACGGCACGCGGCATCTATGCTATATGTACACGCCCATGCGCTACGCCTGGAGCGACATCAACCTGGATGGCACACATTCGCGCAAGCACCCGATCCTGCATCTGGCGATGCAGAAATTTCGCCAATGGGACAGATCCGCTGCCAGGCGCGTCCGGGAGTTTGCGGCGATCTCACATGGGATTGCGGGTCGGATCCGGTCTGCGTACCGGCGCGAGGCGCAGGTGATTTATCCTCCCGTGGAAACGGAACGGTTTACTGCGAAGAGAAAACGCGGAAATTATTTTGTCACCCTGTCGCGGCTCGTCCCACACAAACGCCTTGACGTTGTGATCAAGGCGTTTTCAAGACTCAACTTGCCCCTGAAGATCATTGGGGATGGACCTGCAAGGAAGAGCCTGCAAAAGCGAGCCACGGCAAATATCGAATTTCTGGGATACCAAACGGAGGAAGCGGTAGCACAGCTTCTCGGCAATGCACACGGCTTCGTCTGCGCGGCGGAAGAGGATTTCGGGATCGCCAACGTCGAAGCACAGGCAGCGGGATGCCCTGTCATCGCGTATCAAGGTGGAGGTGCGCTGGAAACCGTCGTGGATGGAGTCACCGGACTCTTTTTCCCGGACCAGTCTGCGGGGAGTCTGATCGAAGCCGTCCACCGCTTTGAAGACTCTGCCCACTGCTTCCGCGCAGATGACATGGTGCAGAACGCACAAAGGTTTAGTAAAGCGTGCTTTCAACGTGCCTTTAAAGAATTTATTGGCAACGATCCTGAAATTCGGTAAAAGTCTGTTAGCTTTGCTTTGGATGTAAAATTGCCCGCATGATCGATTTCTTCGCCGAAGACTTTCAAGGTCCCGCCTTTGCATATTTTGGGACGACACACTTTCTTGCGCTGGGAGCGTTGATCCTGCTAAACCTGTTCCTGCTCCGCTTCCGGAATGCCTCCGACGGGGCGAAAGCCGCGATCCGGTGGCTGCTGGCGCTCCTCCTACTGGGAAATGAAATTGCCTGGCATTACTGGAATTATGCATACGGCAAGTGGACAGTCCAGACCATGCTGCCACTCCATCTGTGCAGCCTGCTCGTATGGCTTGGCGCCTTTATGCTGCTTACAAAGAATTACAGGCTGTACGAATTTATGTACTTCATGGGCATTGCTGGCGCCGTCCAGGCGCTGGCAACGCCGGGAATTGGCATCTATGATTTCCCTCATTTTGTCTTTTTCCAATATTTCCTCTCCCACGGACTGATCATCACCTCCGCTATCTATATGACAGTGGTGGAACGTCTCCGCCCAACCACGAGGTCCCTGCTGCGCGTGGCGGTGTGGATGAATATCTACGTGGTGGTCATCTTTTTCGTGAACGTCTTCATCGGCAGCAACTACCTGATGATCAATGAAAAACCGCTTACGCCCAGCCTGCTGGACCTGCTGCCTGAATGGCCCATCTATATTCTGTATATGGAATTGATCGGGATTATTTCAATACTTCTGCTCTACCTGCCCTTTGCGGTAAAAGACCTGCGGGAAAGATATTCCATGAACCGTGATAACGCCTCACGATTGGAGAGTATTTCAAAGTAAGGCGGGATGGCATCCCGCCAAACCAGTTAGTCGGTTTCCAACCCGACCTTCCTCAATTCAGCACATCAAAAACACAATGGAGAACAATATGAAAAAAGGATTTGGATGGTATTTCTTATTTGTGGGAATTCTCGGTATCTTGATGGCGTTCGCCCGAGCAAAAAGTGAAAGGGAAATGTTTCTCACCCTGGCAATGATTCCAACAGCATTTTTGGTCGTTCGAGGCGCGGAATTTCTACGGAAAAGAAAAGAGAAATAGAATCATTCTTGTGTTTTAAGGAATATATTACACATTTGTTGTAGAATATTTCTGTATCGAAAGGAGAATCTCATGCCGAAATGGGACTATTTATTTATAGTGGTGGATGATGCCCACGGCAATTTTGGAGGACGTCCACGATATGTGAATGGTCAGGAACTGCCTGATTGGAAACAAGGTCCACATATCTTTGCGGTCATGAATCACCTTGTTTGGAAAGGTTGGGAACCTGTTTCTTTCGGTTTGGGTTATCCAATAAAAAAGGAACTTGCAAAGCTGCCCATGGTTTTTAGACGGCCCAAAGCATAGCGTTTAGATAGTTTTACTCCTACGAAAGATACGATTCAGCGGGGTGATCAATCGTGCCGATTCATAATAGTAAACCATTACTGTATCCAGCGACGTAGGCGGGACATGCTGTGTACCTTTCGGCTGAGGGCACCACCTGATGCAGTTCCCAATTGGAAAGCCCTTCGATTTAAGGTAGAATATACGCGCAACACGCCGCGGGGCGATGGCGGAATCGGCAGACGCAATGGACTTAAAATCCATCGGTGGCAACACCGTGAGGGTTCGACCCCCTCTCGCCCCATTTTTCAAACTGTCATTGCGAGTGGCGCCGAGGCGCCATGTGGCAATCTCCCTTCCAAAAGATTGCTTCGCCACCTCGCCGTTTAAGGCTTGGGGCTCGCAATGACAGTTATGTCTGAAAGGCTACTCATGTATTTCACCCGCCAACAGCTTGAGGAGATCGAGGACAAGAGCCTGGCGCCCTATGGGATGCGCAGCAAGGACTCGAAGGGGCGTGCCTACCTGGACAGCGAACCGGAATACCGCACCTCGTTCCAGCGGGACCGCGACCGAATCATCCATACTACTGCGTTCCGGCGGCTCGAATATAAAACGCAGGTCTTTATTAACTACGAGGGGGACTACTTCCGTACACGCCTTACACACACGCTCGAAGTGGCGCAGATTGGGCGGACGCTCGCACGCGCCCTCGGCGCGAACGAGGACCTGGTAGAGGCAATCTGTCTTGCGCATGACCTGGGTCATTCCCCGTTCGGGCATTCCGGAGAAGTCGCTCTGGCGCGCTTGATGAAGGACCACGGCGGCTTCGACCATAACAAGCAATCCCTGCGGATCGTCACCGAGCTGGAACAGCGCTACCCTGAGTTCCCAGGCTTGAACCTCACCTGGGAAGTGCGCGAGGGCATGGTCAAGCACGAATCCGAATATGACATCTCGGACGCACGCGATTACAATGCCGACCTGCGCGGCAATCTCGAAACGCAGATCGCCAACGTCGCAGATGAGCTGGCGTACACCACTCACGACCTCGATGACGGCTTACGCTCCGCCATGATCACACCACAGATGCTGGACGGCATCGCCCTCTGGGAGATCCTGCGCGAGACCTAC
>JAICRQ010000371.1 GCA_025966435.1 Anaerolineales bacterium
ATGTGAAACCAATGATGTGCACGATGATTTGTGCAGCCAAAACCATGTTCAGTGTATACTGGTCAACGCCAGTTTTGTGAAAATGGTCGATGTAGAGAATGCCTGCCGAAAACCCAAATGCCAGGGCGAAGGTGTAAACGATCTTCAACGGTGAAATAATGTAGACGGCAAGGGGCAGAATCACATCATAGGCAGTCGTCAGGAAATGGGCTGGGCGCGTAAAGTTGAATAGCAGGAGAAACAAGGTCACGAAACATAACCATGCCATCATGAGACGATCATAGATTTTTACCTTGACCGTCCTGTAGATTGAAATCAAGACCAGAATCGAAATAAATATGAACGTCCCCCGATAAACGAGCATCCAGAGAAACAGGTCGGGCCGATTCCTGTAAAGTACGGTATCGGTTGCTATCATTATTCCGACACTGACGGTTGCAAGAATGATATAAAAACTGCTTTGCCGGATATCGTCTTTCAGGTGAAAAGCACGATAGTCTCCCTCTAATTCCCCCAGGTCAAGAAGAAACGGGCGCCAAAAAAATTTGAGCATGTCTAATTCATTCGCATGACTCAAATCATACACTATATTGCTCGAGTGTATAGATTTGTGTTTCCGCTGTTAAACAAATTGTTTCCACAAAATTTCTGCCCCCAGGTGATAAAATCCCTGTACATTTGCTCCCGGAGGAGATATGGCTTCGCAAATCGATGAACTGGTCCGAATGCGTGACGTGGAAACCCTGTATGAGCTCATGACTGAAGATGATGAGTGGATCACGCAGCTCGATGCTGCCGAAGGTCTCGTCAAGCTGGGTGACCGTCGTGGCTACGAGTTCCTGCTCAGTGCCATGATGAGCGACGATGAATCCATCCTCGAGGTCGCCCGGGAAATTTTGGATTCACCTGAATTTGCAAGGATGCGGAATGAGGTGGAAGCGGAGCGGGAACGCAGTCACCGCGCCCGCATCGAATCTGCCAGGAAGCGTCTTCAAAGTGGCGGTAAGGTTTTCCGCTATAAAATGGTCTACCTTCCTGCTGGAGCACTCATGGGTGATGATCCGCTGAGCAAAGGTTTTCCTATCCCTGCACTTGAGGAACACGGTCTGGATGGCTGGGAGGTCGTCCACATGCTTCCCAGCCGCAGAGCGTTACTCGTCGGCAGCATCGATGATCACTTTACAGGCGCGTATTTCCTGCTCAAGAAGGAGTTCCTTCCCGGTGAAGGCGCTGAGCTGGATCGAGATTAAGGGCGCCCGATACGCGTGATTGCTTCGGCGATATATCATACGCGGCGCTGGGAGACTTAATGGTGAAACGCCTTGCATGGACCTGGACTTTGATCGCTTGTCTTGCCGTTGCTCTCGCTTCCTGCTCGCGGGGTTCTGCTACCGACATCTTAACGACGACTACCATCCTTGCTGATATTGCGCGCAATGTTGCCGGCGATCGGCTTACGGTCGGCTCGCTGCTGCCAGCCGGGGCGGACCCCCATTCCTACCAGCCTGTACCGCAGGATGCCGCGAGGATCAAGCAGAGCCAGGTGCTGATCATCCATAGCGGCGGGTATGAGGAGTTTTTGGATGGCTTGCTTGAAAATACAGAAGGGCAGAATATGCTGATCGAAGCCTCCACCGGCGTGCGCTTCCGGTCGGGCACACAGGGTGAGGATGCAACGGATCCGCACGTCTGGCTTGATCCAAATAATGTCATTGTGTACGTTGATAACATCCGGGAAGGATTGGCGAAGTTCGATCCGAACGGTGCGGAGATCTACGAAGCCAACGCCAGCGCGTATGCCCATCAGCTCGCCGAACTGGATGCCTGGATCAATGCGCAGGTAGCGCAGATCGAGCCGCAGCGCAGAGTGCTGGTCACGAATCATGAAGCCTTGGGGTATTTTGCTGAACGCTATGGCTTTACGGTCGTTGGCGCCGTCATGCCCGGTTTTAGCTCCGCCTCGTCGCCCTCCGCACGACAAATGGCTGACCTCATCGAACAGATTCAGCTTCATGAAGTACCTGCAATCTTTCTGGATGCCTCCGACAACCCGGAGCTTGCCCAACAGATCGCAGCGGAAACTGGTGTGAAGATTGTCAGTGACCTGCACCTTGAATCGCTCACCGAGGGCGCTCCTGCCTTAACCTATATCGATATGATGCGGGATACCGTGACGAAGATCGTTCAAGCCCTTCAATAATCCGCTCAGATCAGAGCGCAGTGATATGGCTGGCAGCGCCAGCGAATATAAGTGAGACAGAGCGAATGTATCCTCATACCCATCATGAATTGAACAAGCCCATCCTCGACGTTCAGAATGTTACCGTGCGTTACGACGGGCGGGCAGCGCTCGAGGAGATTACTTTTCACCTCCATGCCGGGGAGCGCATCGCAGTCGTAGGGCCCAACGGCGCCGGAAAAAGCACTATGTTTAAAGTGGTGTCTGGCGTCTTGCAGCCTAGTGCTGGCGAGGTCACTATTTTTGGTTCGCAGCCGCACAGGCACGTTTGCATTGCCTACATTCCGCAGCGAAGCCAGGTGGACTGGAACTTCCCGGTGAGCGTGGCAGATGTGGTGATGATGGGGCGCTCGGCAAAGCTTGGTCTGCTGAATTGGCCCCGTAAAAAAGATTGGGAGTACGTCTGGCATGCGCTGGAGATCGTCGAGTTGTCAGATCTGGCGGAGCGGCAGATCGGGCAGCTCTCGGGCGGGCAGCAGCAGAGGATGTTCATTGCCCGGGCGCTGGCGCAGGAAGCCGAGCTCATATTGATGGATGAGCCCTTGAGCGGGCTGGACACCCCCTCGCAGGAAGGACTCCTGAACATGCTTGACGCTCTGCAAAACCAAACCGTCACGGTAATGGTCGCTACGCACGACCTGGATCAGGCTGCGCGGCACTTCGACCGAATCATGCTGCTGAACCGCCGCATCATTGCGTTCGATGTGCCGCAAAACGTATTGCATACCGATCACTTGCTGCAAGCCTATGGCGGGCGCTTGAAAGTCGATTCGGGGGGAACCATACTGGTGGATGATTGCTGTCCCCCAGACTGATTATGTCTTTCTTTCTTGAGCCTCTTCAATATGAATTCATCCAGCGCGGGATGGTCGCGGCGATCCTGGTCGGGATCCTCTGCGCGGTCGTCGGCACGTACGTTGTCCTGCGCGGCATGGCTTTCTTTGGAGACGCGCTGGCGCATACGATCCTGCCCGGCATTGCGCTGGGATATCTTCTTACGGGCGGCGCGCGCGAGCCGCTCTTCTGGTGGGCGCTGGGGACAGCTATCGTCGCGGCACTAGGGATCGGCGCGATCAGCAAGAACTCGGAAATCAAGGAAGACACCGCGATTGGCGTTATCTTCGCCGGGATGTTCGCGCTGGGGATTGCATTGATCTCCACCGTGCGAAGTTATGCCGTGGATCTGAGTCACTTCCTGTTCGGGGATGTGTTAAGTGTTTCTCCCGGGAGCCTGTGGCTCATTGTGATCTTTGGCTCGCTTGTCCTGCTGGTTGTGTTTGCGCTCTACAAGGAATTTCTAACCCTGTCGTTTGATCCCATCCTGGCGACCACGCTGCGGCTTCCGGTAGGTCTGCTCAATAACCTTCTGTTGTCCCTCATTGCGGTGACGGTCGCGGTCTCGCTTCAAACGGTGGGCGTGGCGCTGATGGTTGCCATGCTCGTAACCCCTGCGGCAACGGCATCTCTCCTTACCCGGCGTTTGTCCAGGATGATGCTCCTTGCCGCACTGATCGCCTCACTTTCCGGGATTATCGGCCTGTATGTTTCCTATTACTTGAGCATTGCCTCCGGTGCAGCCATCGTCCTCACAGCGACCCTGTTCTTTTTGCTTGTGTTCCTGTGGAAGAAGTTAAAAGGCAGGTAGCGCGTAAAGGCTGGAAAAACCTCGGCTCTTCTACAGCATTCCACGCCCTAATCGTATCCAAGACTACTGGCAGGCGGTCCTGTTCAGGGTGTGGTGGTGGGGAAGGGCGTCGCGATCTTAGCGCATCCCTGCCCATCGTAGATAAAGTCGTTGACCGTGGCGCCATCCAGGCTGACAAACACCCTGGCCGGAAAGGTCACTCCCGGTGGGATAGTACACGTCAAAAGAGATGTGTTGACGGCGTTCACGAAACATGTGGTCGCCAGGTCAGCGATCTCG
>JAICRQ010000530.1 GCA_025966435.1 Anaerolineales bacterium
CGCGGCTCAGGCTTGTGCGGTATCACGCTGATGCCACCATTTCGCTCCAGGTAGGCGAGCTGCACCTTCTCTGGCTCCGTTACATGACTCTCGATCCGTAATGCCTCCTCGAGGTCCCTGTGGGATATGCTGGATCCGCGCAACCCCTTCTCGTTAAGCCTGCCATCCTTGATTAATAGGACCGGCTCTCCTTTGACCAAAAATCCAAACCAGTCCGAAGAATAGGCAATGGCGGCGATGAGCCAGTGCAGTCCAACCAGGATGATGCCGGCCGCAATCGTTGGCAGTAAAGGAGCGGAGCCGTTGATCGCCCGGCTCATGATGGAACCAAGCATGATGGCAACGATCGCGTCGAAGGCGGTGGCCTGACTCAAAAAGCGCTTGCTGCCCACCCGCACAATTGCTAGCGTGGCAGCATAGATAAGAACGGTCCGCAGTGCCATCTGGAGGGCGCTAACATCCGCTACGTCGAGTCCAAGCCCCAAAAGATCCTCAAACATGTCTACCTCTCTTTTTCCTGGTACTTTACCTCGCGTGTGCCGAACATATCCAGGTCAAAGGGTGCTCTATCTTCCCCGATCTCCTCCGCCACCAGCTTATGCAGCTTCTGGAGCATGCGTTCCACTAGTGCCGGGTCGTACCGGGGATGATCAGGATGCCCGATGTTCTGCATCTCGCCGGGGTCGTTGACGAGATCATGGAGGGTCACGTCGCCGCTGGCGAGCAATTCCCCCAGCGTAGATGGATTGCCATATTCCAGCGGGCTGAACCAGCGCACCAGTTTGTATTGTCCGTCTACTACCGTCCGGTAAAATGTCCGCCGGCTGTAATCGGGTGCGCCGAATTCCATTCCCGCCTCGCGCATCTTTTCCTGCCGCTCGCTGCGGGGAGGGCGGGGTCCGTTGCCCATATCAATAAGGTGCTTGAGGATACCGGTCACTCCCCAGGCTGGGTCGAGCATGTTCAACCCGTCCCAGCAGAACAGCGCCCCATCACCAGGATGGTTCACGCTGCCGCGTGGACCGTCGTGATCTGGATTAAGGATCGCGCCCTTCAAGCTGCGTCCCTTGAGGTGCGGGTATCGCTCGCGGATCTCCTCTGCCGTCAAACCGGCGAACTCCAGGAGTGTGGGGGCAAGGTCGAGATGTGAGCCCACTGCGGCCGTGCGCCGACCCTGAGGTCCACCCGGCACACAAACTGTGAAGTTGACGATAGCCGCCTCATCGAAATGGATCGCGCCCTTCTGTGCCAGGCGGTGCGCGCCGTTCATCTCTCCGTGATCGCTCGTGAAGATCACGATCGTGTTCTCCCACAGCCCGAGGCGGTCCAGCGCGTGGAGCACTTTATTGAACTCCGCATCCACAAGGCGCATGCAGTTGATCAGATAGTTGCGGCGGATGAGCCACAGGTCTTCGCGATCGTCGGGGACGTTTCCGTAGTTAAAGTCGATGACATCCTTATACGATTGCACGCCGGGCGGCTGGAGCTTGTAATCATCTGCAAAGTTCTCCGGCATCTTCACGTCCCACTCCTTCTCGAACCAACCCAAGCGCTGGACGGTGGTCTGCAAGCCCTTCATCGCTCCGTTGGGATGCGGCGCCTCCACCGGATCGGTCTGCAGGAACATGATGTCGTGCGGATTGATCAGACTGCATACCAATAGCCACGGCTGATCGAGCTGTGCTCCTTTCGTTTCGAGCCAGTCCACTGTTTCGAAGGCAGCTGCACCGTCGAGCTGCTCGCCCTGCAAGGGCGCGCCAAACATCTCACCCCACTGCTGAAAATCGGAGAAGCCATAGCGTTCGAGGGCGTCTTCACTACGCTCTGTCTCAGATAAATGCCATTTCCCTTTGAAGGCGGTATAGTAACCTTGTTCACGCAGAAGATGACCGATGGTGGGAATCTGGGAGGTCAATTCTTCGATCCAGGCAAAGTTGGTGTTATCCCATAATTCGGTGTGGATCGCATGCACCCCTGTCCACATCGTTGCACGGGAGGGCGTACAGATCGGCACTGTGCAGTACTGCCGGTCGAAGCTGACGCCCTGCGCCTCCAGCCGCTCCATCGCAGGGAAATCCACTTCTTCCGGGACCTGCATGTGAGCATCCCACTGGTCCATACAAAGAATGAGGATATTCGGTCTGTTCGAATGGCTCTCGTTTGTCGCCATCTTTTTTTCCTTTCGCTTTTTCAAAAGTTAATCCACCACTCTGTCTTGCTGACCTACAGGCGTCGTGATCTGTGAGGTGAAGTCAGAACTCAAACGTCGGGAGTCTCATGTCCCGTGGCTGTATCTAGTCTAACGATACAACGGAAACCAATGTGACACGTCGAGGTATCGACCGCCTCCCCTTGCCGCGCTGCCGGGCGGTAGCGCAGGCAATAGTTCGGCGCGCACAGATGCGAGCCTCCCTTCACAACCCTGCGCGGAATATGTGTATCAGGCAAATGCGCACTCTCGTTTTGTTCGTAGGATCCCACTCGTGGATTGCGCGGCGTGCAGCAGGGCTTGACAGACTCCTCTGCATGTCGCGGGCGGAAGAAGTCGCTGGTCCATTCCCACACATTGCCCGCCATATCAAAAAGTCCATATCCATTTGCAGGGAAGGAGTTCACAGGCGATGTGCCTTCATAACCATTGCTCTTGAGGTTTTGCCACGGGAATTCTCCCTGCCAGGTGTTTGCCATCATCCGTCCTTCCGGTGCGAACTCATCACCCCATACGTACTTCGCGCCATCCAGCCCGCCGCGTGCTGCAAATTCCCATTCAGCTTCTGTGGGTAAGGACTTTCCAGCCCAAATCGCATAGGCCTCGGCATCTTCACAGGCAATATGAACGACTGGATGATCCTC
>JAICRQ010000390.1 GCA_025966435.1 Anaerolineales bacterium
GGTCATTCGTACGGAGGGGCAATTGTTACCGAATACGCGTTAAAGAACCCGGACCGGGTGGAACGACTGATCCTCCTGGCAACGGCAGGCGAATTCAAATTGCAGCCGTTATTGAAGCTGGCGCTGAGTCTGCCAGGTTGGTTGTTGAAAGCAATCGAACCTTTCACGCGCAAGTGGCTCTTCGCGCCTCCACGTGTACTCAAACAGCTTTACTTTACGAACATGGCGCAATGGAATGGATGGGAGGCGTTCGGTAAATTACAAGTTCCCACACTGGTGATTCGCGGCAACCGCGACCGTGTCTTTGAGAGCGCGCGGTTTGAGAAGGTCACCGCAGCTATCTCTGGGGCGGAAGAAGCGGACATTGGAGCCTCCGGTCACCTCGTGATGCTCGAGCGGCGCGAAGCAGTAGACCGTGCGATAGAACGTTTCACCTCTGGAGAGACACAACGCTCCTGGCGTCACTCTTCCGACGGCTCCAAAAGGAAGGGCGGACGCAATGCATTGAGACAGGAGCGCCCCTGGCTTGAGAATTACGAGGAAGGGGTTCCCTATACGATTGGCATCCCAAACATCCCGTTGCATCACCTATTGCGTTCCGCGGTGAGACGCTTCCCCAACCGCTCCGCGATCTTCTTTGAAGGGAGCCGGATTCTATATCGGCGCCTGAACCATGAAGTCAATCGTTTTGCTAACGCTCTTATCGCACTGGGTGTAGGGAAGGGCGCGCGGGTCGTCCTGCTTCTGCCAAATGTGCCGCAGATGGTGGTCGGGTTTTACGGGACGATGAAAGCCGGCGCGACGGCAGTCTTCGTCCCGCCGGTGATCGAACCGGAAGAGGTTGTGCGGCAGATCAAGGAAACAGATGCCAGCGTATTGATCACTCTTTCGATTTGGGCAGGGCTGGCGCAACAAATCCGCGAGGCGAGCGGTATTCCTCATGTAGTATTGACCGATCCAGCGGATTATCTCGACCCGATCAAGTTTTTGCTCTCACGCTGGCGCAACCGGAATTTTGCCTTACCGAATTCAGTACAGTGGATCGATTTTCTCGGCGGGAAGAGCAACAAATCACCAACTGTGGATGTAACTCCCCAGGACCTGGCAGTGATCCAATATACGGGAGGGACGACTGCCCGGTCGAAGGGTGTGATGCTTTCCCACCGCAACCTCGTCGCCAACGCGTTGCAAACCCGCCACTGGCTGCCGGAAGCCGTGGAGGGACGGGAAAGGTTCTTATGTGTTGTGCCTATCTTCCACAGCTATGGTCTGACGACCGCGATGAATGTACCAGTTTCTCTCGGTGCGGCGATGATTCTGAAGACGCAATTCCAGGTGCTGGACATTTTGAAGACGATCAAGCGTGACCAGCCCACGATTTTCCCCGGTGTGCCGAGTATGTATATGGCGATCAATAAATTCCGCGGCGCGCGTAACTATGACATCAAATCGATCAAGGCGTGTATCAGTGGGTCTGCACCGCTGCCTGTGGAAGTGCAGGAAGCCTTCGAAAAACTGACGAAGGGTCGCCTCGTCGAGGGGTATGGTCTCACCGAAGCCTCCCCGGTGACACATGCCAACCCGCTGGGCGAAAAACGAAAAGTGGGTACGATCGGTGTCCCGCTGCCATCCACCGAGTCCGCGATCCTGGATCTCGCGCAGCGCAGCAAGAAAGTGAAGCAGGGACAGATTGGTGAACTTGCTGTCCGCGGTCCCCAGGTGATGTCCGGCTACTGGAAAGACCCCAATGCGACGAAAGAAGTTCTCACACAGGACGGCTGGCTTCTCACAGGTGACGTGGCGCAGGTGGACGAAGACGGCTATTACCGCATCATCGCCCGCAAAGCGGATATGTGGTATCCGAAGAATGACAGCCGCCAGCCTGCCTTCCCACGCGACATTGAAGAAGTGCTTTATGAAGTCCCACAAGTTAAAGAAGTGGCAGTCACCGCGATCGCAGGCAGACCGTTTGCCTTTGTAATTGCCGGCAAGGAGCCGCCCACGGCAACGTCGATCATTGAGTATGCCAAACGACGGCTGCCGCCGCACCTGGTGCCGCGTTTTGTGATCTTCATGGAAGATTTCCCACGAACGTTTATCGGCAAAGTTCTCCGCAGGGAGTTAGCGAAACGTTACGAGCAGTATTCGGAACGTATCCAGGACGGGGCGTTGAGTAATATTTAAGTGAATATGAACGATATCCTGGAGAGAAATTTCATTCCCACAACGGCGAACTACGTTCAGCAGGGGAGCGGCGCACCGGTGATCCTGATCCATGGCATCGCGGCTTCGCTGCACGATTGGGATGACCTGTTTCCCGTGCTGGCGAGAAACGGGTATGCCGCGTATGCCCTCGACTTGCTCGGGCACGGAGACAGCCCCAAGCTGGATGCGCGCCTCTATCAAATGGATTGGGTCTTCGAGCATTTCTTCCACTGGATGAAATCCATACGGTTGACCGAGCCCGCCATTTTGATCGGTCACTCACTGGGCGGGCATGTCGCTCTGGAATATGCGCGGCGTGTCTCGGCATGGACGCGCGGTCTGATTCTCGTCAATCCCTTTTACTCCCCTTCCCAGCTTCCGTTCCTGGTCCGTAAAACATACAGCCGCCCGCGTTTGAGTGAGCTGCTGCTTGGCAAAGTTTCTGAAAAATGGTTCCGCTTTTTGGTGGACGTTTCCAGTGCTGCCATCGGGCATAGCATCGGCGCGTTGCGCGCACTGCCGGAACGAATCCGCGAGCAGACGATCCTCGATTACAAACGGGTAGCGCCCGGGGTCTATCACATCCCAAGCGCCATTACAGATCTGACCGAGCATCTGCATGAAGTGAACACGCCAACGCTGGTCGTCTGGGGCGACCAGGACAAAACCCTGGCGCCAGCTTCTTTTCCTCGTTTGGTCAACACACTACCCAAAGCACGCGGGGAAATGTTACGCGCGGGTCATGTCCCACATCAGTCTCATGCCGAACAGTTCAATGAGCTGGTGTTGAAATTTTTAGAGGAATTGCCGTAGGTTGGACTGTCTGCGTAGCGCCCTGAGGAGGGCAGTCCGACTAAATTGAATTAGGCGGGTTATCGATCCACCTTACTTCTTCTTCGCGAGTCTCTTTGCCTGTTTGATCA
This sequence comes from Anaerolineales bacterium, assembly GCA_025966435.1. Lineage (GTDB taxonomy): Bacteria > Chloroflexota > Anaerolineae > Anaerolineales > Villigracilaceae > Defluviilinea. Next base: position 3,129 of record JAICRQ010000390.1, read on the forward strand.
AATCATTTTCGTCCTGAAGGCGTTTTACCTGGCTGCCAAGGATGTTCTCCAAGTCCGCGGCGCTGAGCTGCGACAGGGCAGCGAAGGTATGAATCCCGGCGTTATTCAATTTTCTTTCGATCGCCGGACCAATGCCCTTGATGACCTTCAGATCATCTTTTTCAGATGTCTCTTGCGCGGGTGCTGGCGCAGGGGTGTCCTGTCGTTCCGCGCGAGGCGCATCAGAAGTCGCTCTCTGCACGGATTTTGTTTCGAGGGATTTCGGCCGGAGCTGCATTTCGAGCGAGCGAATGTAGTCCCGTAGTGATGCGTTTTCATTCCGTATGTCTTCGATCTCATTTTCGCGATAGATCCGGTCGAAGGCGATCTTGAAAAACCATCCATAGAGTAGCCCGAAGATGAACACTTTGAATGCTCTCATTCCAAAGTTCCTTCCGTCAATTGTATTTGCTGGGAATGTTGTGCATTGATGTTATCCCATACTATCACACGCGTAGCAGTCCTGCAAAGGACTAGCGTAGCCGTCCTGTAAAGGATAAGCGCAGCAATCCTGTACAGGACAAGTTGATTTGAATCTTGATATGAAATTTTAAGGTAAATCCCCCGCCTGTCCTCTTGTATTGGGCTTACCTCTTATGCTACAATCTTTATTAGCAAACGCTAAATGTACGGGGATGCAGCGCAGGAACGCCCACATCTGGCGGTTACAAATGTTCTAATAATGGAGTGGTTTAACGATGCGGTGTCCGTACTGCCAGCACCACGATTCTAAAGTCCTGGATACATCTCATGATAGCCACGGAGGCATTCGCCGCAGGCGCGAA
>JAICRQ010000173.1 GCA_025966435.1 Anaerolineales bacterium
GAACCCCGTGGCGAGCGGAGTCTCGAGCGATTTGCGGTCCGGTTCTTCCAGTCCATCGAGCAGGTTAAAGATCGGGCTTTGCACCGCATCGACATCAGACGCCCAGGTGTCGCGCGTCACGCGCGAGATGGACGCCTTATCTTTTTCCAAAAATGCCGGATCCGGGACGCCTTCGGGTGTAATGTGATAGGGCGTGGTGCGGACGTTGAAGACGTCGAACGGCATGTAGGCGCGACCCGCCTGGATGTGGACGACGCCACGTTTGCGGAAGGCGTGCCGGATGCCCAGCTCGTAAAACACATTGGCGTTGTCGATGCTCATGTCTGCGATGCAGAGGTCGGCGAGCAACAGCTCCTGAAACATATCGGTCAGGATGTCACCGCTGGCGGTTTCCTCGTCTGCGCGAAACGGCTCGAACCCCGCCATCTCAAGAGCAGGCTTGATCAACTGGCTGTAAATGGCATTGAAATCATACATTGCCCCGTCTGCGCCCTTCTTTTTCCCGAAGGGCATGATGACGAACGCGTGCGGGCGCACCTCCGCGCGGACCGATGGGGAGGCTGGCTCTGTGTCCGGTTCAAGGGTCTTGACGACGGGCGCAGGCTTCGCGGTTTCTGCTGCGGCGGATGAAGATTGGGAAGGAGTCGGGGCTGGCGTCTTTGGTTCCTGCGGAGTAGGTTGTGTCACTGGCTACACTTTCTCTTATCTCTGCAAACCTGTGGATAAGCTGCTTACCCTTTCACATCATTGGTCTTTGGGTATTTGGCAAGGATGGTATTGAGCTCTTCCATTGTCGTGTCCTTGCTGATCTCCACGTGTGCGTATTCCTCTTTGACCTGGGTGATCGAGCCAATGAAGGAAGAAGCATGGTACTTCACATCTTCAAAGGCTTCGGTGATGGCTTCACCCATAGCCTCGAGCTCCTTCTGGACGATCTCTGAGGAGGCTTCCTCGGCGAGAGTACCAAGCACCGCTTTGGCAGCTGTATCGCGAAGTTCTTCGGACTCTGCCAAAGCTTCATGTTGCGTCTCGACAATATTCTCAAGCAATTCCGCTCGGGCGCGTTCATCAGACTCGACCGACTCTTTGATGAGTTGATTAATAAGTCTTGCCTCTCGTTCCAGGTTGGCCTCCTGAAGCGCATCCTGCATCGACCTGATGTACTCTCTGTTTTGTGCTGCGAGTATACGTTCGCTACTGCGTACCATGAGTTCAAATTCTTTCGCTGTGCGTTCCTCGGGCTCAAGGTTTTGCCAGTGGTTGTAAAGGAGTGTTAGTTCCATGACAACTTTGCTGTAGTTTCTTATAGTCTGGTCCACATTTCTTAATTCCTGCCAGCCAAGCAGAGCTGCCGCGATAGAGGCGGTAAACGCCACCCAAAGGGCATATTCATTTCCCAGAGCTGCCAACAGAGCTCCGAGGCCGCCCACAACAAGAATATAAATGGTCATCCAACGACGTTCACGTTTGCGTTGGTTTATTCTATTGTTATGCCAGTCGAGTTGATTTTTGAGTCTGTATTTGACATATTCTTCGCCAGTCAGGTCATGGAATCCGGGATCGCTCTCTGGATTTCCAGGCTTGTAATTAGAGGGAAGGGGACCTTTATAACCTTCAAAGGCAAATTCTCCCCCGAGACTGCGGAATAATTGGCGTTGGATCTCGCCCAGGCGTCTTTCCAGCTCATCCCTGCGTCTTTTATCTTTTGGCTGGATGGTGCGATATAGGTAAATCTCCTTCTTGATTTCTTCGGCGCCAGCGCGGTAGATTAACCAGGAGCCATCGGAGTAAAATTTGGTGGCAAACGCCGCAAAGATCGAAGCAAGGACAGGTGTTGCAATAAAGAGCACTTTGATAATCACCCCCTGCAACGATTGGGTATTCTCGAATAATTCGAACTGGGTCATGATGGCAAACAGAGTTGCCAGGACTCCAAGCCAAGCAATTAGTTTGCGGATGTTATAAAATGCCTTCGTGCGGCGGTCTGCTGCAAGATCCAGGTCTGCATGGCGCAGCCAAGCAAGTTCTAGTATGGGGGCAGGTTTGGGTTTTTCGCTCTCAGTTTCCATGACACTTTCCTCCGTTAATGACTCCATAATATTTCTTAGCGCGCAACGAACCAGGCAGCGACCACGCCTTCGGTGCCCGCCGGGTCTTTGACCTTCAGCCACTGGTCGTTTCTGCCAATTTTGTCTCCACCGTTCGGCTCCAGGACGGTCAGCTCCGTGCCAAGAGACAGGCGCTTGATCAACGTCGAAGCGCTGACGATCGGTTGTCTTCGCAACGCAACAGCTTGGGCAGCGGTTCGTACTTTCATCGGACCCCCGTTACTGGACATGACTGTGGAAGCAGCAGACGCTTGTTGGGCTGTGGTCCCGCTGATATATCTGACAAACCAGGCAGCGACATAGCCTTCCTTGCCGGAAGCATCTCTCACTCGAAGCCATTGCCCTTCTACTCCAACTTTCGGGATCGCCTGTTGGGCAGGCTCCAGGCTGATTAGTTGCTCCGTAGTCGGAATGTAACGGATCAATGTTTCAGGTGCAACTTTAGGCTCGGTCCGTAGCGAAAGCTGGGCGGTGGGTACTAATAACAATGCTCCCGGAGGGAGATTTCCCATCTCAGTTGACTCTGTAAGTGTGGAAGTTGAAGTGCTCACGGGGGCGGCAGGTTTTTCTTTTACATCAGACACGTACCATGCCGCCACATAGCCCTGGACTCCGTTTGGATCCTGCACTTGAATCCACTTCCCGTTCACACCGAGCTTGGCACTGGCTGTGGACTTTGCTTCCAGGCTGATGAGTTCTGTACCCATCATCAGGCGCTTCAGGAGGAACCCGCTTACGGATGGATCTGCGCGCAATGCAAGGTCATCTTCCATGACGTAGAGTGTGTAATTCTCCGCAGGAACGGGGACCTTTGTCATCTTCGGAGGCTCCGCCGGTATGCCGTATGAGTCAAACCATAAGACGGCGCTGATCTCCGTTTCGAGCCGTGCCCCATTGTATTTATAACGTTTTGTCAGGAGGACTTCTTTACCAGGTCCATCCCCCGAATATTGGTACGGATCGTAGATCACATAATCGTCCCCCCTTTTCTCCTTGACCAGCACAAAGTGCGTCTGGACTCCTGCCTGCTGGTTCCAGTCCACTTGAAGGATCACCGGTTTCCCTTCTGCAAGTGCCTGATCGATCTGTGCGATAGGAGCCGGGTAGCTTTCACAGGACTGCATATCGCGATAGGCGCAGTTGGGCCAGATGTAAGGCAGCACGCTGGGGATAAAAAACGCGCCCTGAAACCCGCCTGCCTTTTTCATCTTTTCATTCACAGATTCCGGTGTTTCGTTGTAGCCAATGCCGTTCAGCATCATGGCAGCGGAGGTTAGGAGACAACCCCAGCCGCCAATCGTCTCCGACGAGTTGCCGAGCCGGACGTTCTTCCACTTCTCATCGTTTTGATAGAGATTTTGGGTTTTAAACATCGCTAACCTCCATGCCTGAGCAATGCCTGATGTATGCGCTGTATAGACAGAACCTTAAGAATTTTACACCACATAGAATACTATAAAAATAGCAATTTGGTCGGAATTCGTTCGCCGGAATCGAAAGGTGACAGTCACTCTCGAAAACGTGACTGTCACCTTTAATTTGACGGGTTAGCCGTGGAGCGCCCTTTTTATAAGGATGACGTCATCCCCCCGGCTGTTTCACATACCTGTCGAAGAACTCGATGGTACGTTGCATGGCGGTGCTGAAATAATTGGAAATGTTGTGATTATCGCCTTCGTATTTATACAACTCCACAAATTGATTGGCGTTGAGCATTTCAAAGTAGAGCAACTCTGAAAACTCGAGCGGCACATCTTCATCCAGGGTTCCATGATGGAGCTGAATGGGCCCAGAAACCTCATTAACGTAGGAGTTAGCCGAGATGGACCGCCAGAACTCCGGATTTTGTTCGGGTGAGCCAAACTGCTGCTGCAATGTGAGACGCCACGAGCGCGGGTTTGGAGTAGGTGTGACAGATGAATTTGGGCCGCGGCGCCAGCGTGTGAGCAGGTCGGGATAGGAGGCAACCACCCCCGCCCAGATCACACCAGCTTTGATATCCTCGGTCACGACCATGGAGCGCAGGGTAATATAGCCGCCCATCGAATGCCCCCACATACCGATGCGATTGGAGTCGGCATCCGGGTAGCGCTTCATCGATGCGACCGCGTTGAGCACATCCACGGTATAGCCGGTGTTGCTGTAGGCGCCACCTGACTCTCCCTCAGAGCGATCGTGGCCGCGATAATCCGAACGGAAGACGATGTAGCCACTGCGCGCGATCAGGTCCACATAGGCGACGTAGCGTTCCGTCGTGCGGTACACGTCCGGCGGGATGAAGCCGTGGTTGAAGATGATCACGGGCCAACCCGTTGGCGGTTTCTCGCCATTCGGCACGGTCATCAGCGCGTAGATTTTCAAGCCCTCGGAAAGATACGAAACATAATAGCGGCTGTAATTCACGCCCGGATCCAGAACTTCTTCGATCACAATGTCACTACCGGGATATTGCTGGGCGCGCATGGCTTCGATCTGAAGCGGGTGGGTAGGGGCAGGGGTCGCCGTGGGGAGAGAGATTGCCGTATGGGTGGGAACCGGGGTGAGCGACGGCACCGCCTGCTGAGTTTCAGCGATCAGTGTGAGGGCAGCCGCTTGGGCAGTGCTCTGAATCTCCCCCGAATCTGTGGGAGGAACTGCTTGCGGTCCGCAGGCACTTGCAACGAACGCTAGGATTAACAGCAGCCAGAAATAGTTTGATTTTTGCATGGATTCTCTCTTGAACTTTTAGGTCGATAGGATTCTGTAAAAGAAATTACGCAGAATTCCTGACTATGGATGTATACAATTTGATGTGAAATAATTCTCCCCATTCTAGCCCGTAATCCTTAGAAGAGCTTTAGACTAGATATACACAATACAACCCCTGTGCTCCAGTTTTGTTATCCACTCGGGTATTGCCAGCGATTGGTTCCAGCGCAGATCCAGCTTTTCAAGATTCAACAGTTTCACAATACTTGTTGGCAGCTCAGTCAATTGATTGGCTCTCAAGTCGAGGAAGCGAAGGTTTTTCAGCTTTCCAATAGATGGATGGATTTCCTTCACGCGGTTGTTTCGCAGGTCAAGATCAGTAAGATGTTTTAGATTACCTATGACGTCGGGCAGAAATTCAATTTTATTCCCCTCGAGCATCAACTTCCCGAGATTCTTCAGCCTGCCGATCGATTCGGGCAGTGACGATAATTGATTACCCATCAAATGCAGCTCACGCAGATTTGCCAATTGCCCGATAGAGTCAGGTAAAGACGTCAGTAAATTATTGTATAAACGTATTTCGATCAGGCTCAATAGATTCCCAATGTCATCTGGCAGGGAAGCGAGCTGGTTGTCCGTAATGTTTAGATAAATGAGAGACTTCAAGCTCCATAACGATGGTGGGACGGAGCGCAGTCGATTGTTGCTGAGATACAGAAACCTGAGGTGAGCCAGGGTATCGAATGCGTCCGGCAAGGACGATAATCGGTTATGCCCCAGGTCGAGCATGGTCAGATGGACGAGTTTGCCGATCTGCCTGGAGACCGACCTCAGTCCGTTATCGGCAAGGTTCAACCATTCAAGCTCTACATTTTGCCAGACAGTCTCTGGAATCTCTCCCAGCCTCTGCTTGTATAAATCAAGGGACGTTTGCGTCACTTCGCATTTGCTTTGGACTGCTTCACGGATTTTGTGATCAATTCATTCAGGACCTTGAGATCCACGTCTGCCAGTTTATTGATATATAAACAGCCCTTGCCTGTTTTGTATTTTCCAAGTCGCTGCAGGACTTCGCTGTCAAAGCCGCCCATCATGTATAAGGTCAGGTTTTGGGCGCGCGGCGAGAAGCCGGTGATGAACCAGTCGCCCTCTCGTCCAGATGCATACATATAATGGTGATCGCCAAACCCCACGATGCTCGTGCCCCACATCTTCGGTTCGGCTTTGGTCGCTTTCTTCATGATCTTCAAAATTTCGTAACAGTCTTGGCGCTTCTTCTCATCCTTAATCCCCTCAAGAAATTTATTAACATTGGCTTTCGTCACCTGGGTCTTGAGTTCTGCCATGTTTAACTCCTATTACCATAGATGGCGGGTACACTGGCGGCATTATAGCATGTAGAAAACCCGTCAAGAATCGTTATAGATAACGCAACCACCATTGCGAGGGATGAGTCTCACGATACCGCTGGTACCATCTGCAAAGGGGATAGAGCAAAAGGATCACGACCACCCAGACGATATATACCGCTCCGAGACTCAACCCAAAGCCGGTCAAACTTCCCGATCGGAGGGCGCTGGAAGAGAGGATGTATTCGCTTGGATCGCGCCCCTCATACACGAGCAGGAGCATAGCTAGCGCGTGGATGATATAGAGGTGAAGGATATAGAAAAAGAAGGGAACTCTCCCAAAGACGGTCACGGGCTTTGGAAGGCGGTTTGGGTATCGCTCGACTAGTGATAAGAAGATCAGAGACGGTCCGATTGTCATGAGTAGAAAATGCAAAGAAGGTGGATATTTGGTCGTGTTCAGGAAGGAGAGCAGCGTGAATACAGGTGCAGTATGCACATCCCATTCACGCGGTTCGCCATACAAATTGAATGCACGGAGCAGGACGAATAACAACGTCGCGGCCAGTCCGACGCTTAGAAGCCATCTCCTTCTCCGGTCGGCAGGGAAATCATTTTTATAGAGCGTTCCAAAGACGTATCCCAGTGCCATCAGACCGATCCACGGCAGGACGGGGTAAAGAAAGTTGACGAGAGAGTCGCCGAGCAAGACCGTATTCGGTTGATGAAATGTGTACCAAACGAGAGCATTCCAGGACGATCCCCGGACAGTGATGGGGTCTAGCAGGTTGTGCCCAAAGACCAGGATCATGCCGATGGAGAGAATCCATTTTTCCGGCAGGAAGATCAGCCCCGACAATGCAACCATGCTGATGCCAATTGCCCAGATCACCTGCAGGAGACGAAAACTGTAGGTGATATCGAACGTCCAGGCAAAGTTGACGATCACCAGCTCCACGAAGACCAGCCAAA
>JAICRQ010000244.1 GCA_025966435.1 Anaerolineales bacterium
CAAATTCGTATTGGCTTGGTAGTAGATCGCAGCGGTCTTCGTCCAGCCAAGAGGAGTTACCGTTTTGAGATTGAAGGTATCGCCCTGTACCATCAAGTAGATAGCCTTGTTGTTAATCCCACTATTATGGTGCACCCCGCCATTATCATCTTCACCCCCATAGTAGCTCGCGCTTGACATTTTATCCGGGTCTCCGTAGTAAGGCGGATGGCTCATGCTGCGCAAGGCGCCCAACCCTGAGACGTCTTCGCCCATCAGCCATTTCACACCAGCTGTATCGTTCCCTTGCCCATTGCCTTGGTCGTAATATTCGCCCCAGATATCGGAGAAGGATTCGTTGATTGCGCCAGATTGGTAATAGTAAAACAGGTTAGATTCATACTCTGTGACACCGTGGGTTAATTCATGCGCCACTACGTCGTCTGCCAAGGGAAAACCATAGGCGTCCCCATAGATCATTTGCTCACCATTCCAATTGGCATTGTCATAGCCAGTCTTATAGTGTACGGAGGAGATGATCTTCATGCCAGCGCCGTTAATACTGTTGCGGTTATGCTGTGTAACATACAGATTGAAAGTGCCGATGGCATACCTATGGGCTGCCTGGGCGTGAGCATCGCCTCCGGCGCAAGTTGGGTTCGCCTGGGTACAGACGAGGGAGCCGGGGAGCGAGGTGCCATTGTTGGCTGTGTAGGTACTAACGATCGGTGAGAAGGCGAGAGCGGGGGAATAGTCGCCAGAGCGCTCCGGTGCGCCGTTATCGCCCAGCGCCGGGCGGTCCGTTGTTTCCCACGCCGTGTCAACCTGATTGAAATGCAGGCTGATGCCTCCTCGCTGTGCATTGACTAATACCAGCTCGCGGACAGGCATACTAATGTCTTTAGGTGTCACTTCCATGCGCCAGACGAGTTCGGCAGGGCGAGTGCTTGGGCGCAGCAGGCTTTCATCATATACCCATAGCTCGGGCTCAGAGGCGGTGAAGTCGTCTGGAGATTTTTGATACCACTTGGCTACAGCCGAGAGTGCCGTCTGCCGGGCTTGCTCAGCACCAATGCCAGGCTGCGTGGAAAGAGATACGTTGGCTGACACTTCCCCGTTCATCGAATACAGGTCCCCATTTTCATTCGTATTGACGATCAGCTCGCCGCCCATCACAGGGATGCCCTCATGGTTCTGCTGGTAGCGGACGATGAGTCGTCCATCGCCGGGACGGTTGGTCTTCATCTCCGTCAATTCACGTTCGGGGTTCCGCAACCCGAATTCAGGACCAAAGCGTTGGACAAGCGCCATGGCAGGATTCTGCGGGCGGATGGACGTTCCCAATGCCCGAGCAGCGGAAACCGGACGACCATTCTCCGCCCCAAGAAAGCTGACCTTGCCGGTCTGCGGGTTGACCTGACGCTGCAAGCCATCCCCTCCTTGCGCGGAGACGGGTGGGAGGGAAATACTGGAAAACAGCAATGTAAAAACGATGATCAGTGAAATGATTTGCAAAAGTCTGCGATGAGCGAGCATGTTAGTTTTCCCTGAGCGACGAGCAGGCATAATGGTTTCTCCTAATCGATGGATGAATTGATTGTTGAAATGTTCAATAGAGGATTTCGTTTGGTACAGAGTCCCGCGTGGCAATCCTAAGGACAAGACGAGCCCATCACGGGAAAGTTACCGGCTTACAAATTCATTGGGAGGCAATCATGATCATTGACACCTCTGAAACCATGACAAACTTCACACTGCGATCCCAGCCACCCTATTACGCAGCTTTCCTCGAATCAAAAGACTGCCCAGAGGTAGCCCGGGCAGTCTTTATCGAAGCATCAAGGAGTTTTCTTAGGGCACGCCAAAACGCAATTGCGTGTCCAGGTCTACGTTGTTGTACCAGGGCAGCCAGTAGCGGGTGCTCAGCCAATCAGCTGGCAGCGCCATCATTTCCGAGAAGCTGGTCTGGATGCCGTTGACTTTATAGATTACGCGTTCGGCGACGACGATCGGCACATCGCTCACGATCTGCACCGGGCCGTCGTTGATAGTGGTGAAACTCTGCCGCGTGCTTTCGCCTGCCCCCAGTGTGAACGGACTATCCGGCATCTCCTGGTCGCCAACATAGATATGCACCGTCGTCGTCTGGTCTGTGGTGTTGGCGAAGCGCAGCTGCGTGTCGAGGTCCACGTTGTTGTACCACGGCAGGTAATACATAGTATCCAACTGACTGTTCGGCAAAGCCATCATCTCTGTGAAGCTGGTGTGAACTCCCTTTACCTTATAGATCACACGCTCCGCTGCGACGATATTCCGGTTGCTGACGATCTGCACCGGTCCATCGTTGATGCCGGGGAAGCTCACCCGCGTGCTCTCGCCTGTTTCCAGTGTGAAGGGACTGTCTGCCATCTCCACGCCGCCAATGTAGACGTGCACAGAGGCGGGCTGGTCCGTGACATTGGCAAAACGCAATTGCGTGTCCAGGTCCACATTGTTGTACCAGGGCAGCCAGTAGGTCGTATCCAATTGACTGTTGGGCAGTGCCATCATTTCACTGAAGCTGGTCTGGACTCCGTTTACTTTGTAAATCACGCGTTCCGCCGCCACGATGTCCTGGTCGCTTTCGATCTTTACCGGTCCGCCGTTCACGCCCGTATAGCTCACCCGCGCGCTCTCTCCGGCAGCCAGGTTCAGGGTGGGCATTTCCACGCTGCCAATGGTCACTGTGACTGTGGCGGGGTTGTTCGTCGCATTGGCGATCCGTAGCTGGGTATCCAGGTGCAAGTTGTTATACCAGGGCAACCAGTAGGTCGTATCCAGCAATTCGTGAGGCAAGCCCATCATTTCACTGAAGCTGGTCTGGACGCCGTTGACCTTATAGATTACCCTCTCGGCGCCGATCAGTGGAATGCCGTTGTTACTCACGATCTCGACGGGTCCATTGTTCAACGTGAGGAAGCTCGTCCGCGTGCTGGCGCCGGGGAGCAACCCGTAATTACCTTGATTCGCGCCTCCCACGCGCACGTCGATGTCGGCGCAGCCGGAACCGGCGTCGAAAGCCGCGCTATAGTTCTGCGCCACCTGGTTCGTAGTCACGTTGCTGTAGCTCCGGCTGGGTGGACTGAACGTGAAGCAGGCGTGAGAGGCCGTCACGCTCCCGCTCCAGTTGTAGGAAATGGGGAACGAGTAGCTTCCATCGGCGGCGGAGGACACGGTTTTTGGAGAGCCGTCGGTGTAGCTAAGCGTCACGCCCGCAGCTCCAACATTCCCAGAGATCTTCGAGCCGGTCGCGCCCGAGTTGTAGTTGACCATGAGCAGAGAGGTATTGACCGCCTCGAAGTCGTCCCCGGTGAGGTCATCGAGCAGGTGCAGCATGTCGTTGTCCCAGCGCGGGTCGGGCGCGCCGGACACGTACCAGTTCGAGCCATTATCCGCCAGGATGATCCCGTAGGTCTTCATAGCGGTCAGGATGACTTGCATGTGAGGCGGATATCCCGAGATATTAAAAGAGGACTTCAACCGGAAGCGCGCGCCCATGGGAGGGATGTGGGGCGCAGTGGGGTTGTTGGACGTCAGATGGCGCGCGGGCCAGATATACCCGTTGGTATTGGAAGCCGTGAAACGGATAGCGTGATCGATCTTCCCACTCAGGATCTCCTCGTAGCGCACCAGACCCGGCAGGATCGGCAAGCCGGCGGCATCCGCCGAGGTCCAGGTATCAGGGCGGAGGGCGTTAGAGTTCAGGTTCCAGATCGCGCCCGAGTCTGCGTGCCAGCTGCCGCCCGAGTAGCTGGCATCGAAGAGCTCGTAAAGCGTGCACGTGCTGTTATCGACGATCAGGATGTGATGGTCGCTGCCGTGCTCGATCTTCGGATTGGCGGGGATAGGATACGGACCCGGGTCCGACTCGTCCTCATAATCAAAGGAGACGGGAACCTTTGTCACGCCAGCACCAACGATATTATAGGGAATCCCGATCGGGCCACCATCCCACGTGCCGGAGCCAAAATCCATGTGGAAGCCGGTATTCCTGCCGATCGAATTGACCCACTGATCGGAGCGCGGGTGCATAGGGAGGGTTTGGACCGGAGTGTTCCAGATATTATTGTCCGGGAACATGGGGCAGCCAGCGATGCTTCCCAGTAACGGGGCGGAATCGTTTTGCCGGGAAAGCCCTTCCGCCTGCACGGAAGAGGGGACGGCGGATAGACAGAATAAACAACACATAATGACGAACAGACTGAGTAAACCGGGTTTCGTGAGGAAAGAAGAAAATATTTGACTCATACTCACCTCCAAACCCATCCTATCATATCCTCCACAAACGTCAAAATGCAGGTGATCCAGCGATATGCCAGTTTTGTAAGGAACTTAAACAGGAACCTGCCCGGCTTTGATCGCGAAGTCGGGCAGGTTCATTATTCAACTCTTTATTAGAGTACCGGGGCTATGGCACGCAAAAACGCAGCTGGGTATCGGAACCGACATTGTTATACCAGGGGAACCAGTACGTCGTGTCGAGCTGGCTTGCAGGCAGCGCCATCATCTCGGTGAAGCTAGTCTGAGTGCCCTGGACTTTGTAGATCACGCGCTCGGCTGCCCCTGCGAGTAATTTACGGCTTAATCTCAAATACCGCACCGGCGCTGGTTCCTTGCACTTCGGGGAAGAAGGATTCCCAGGCGTGGGCAGGCAGGACACGGAATTCACCTGCTTGTAAGGGAATGAGAGTGTACGTTAGCACATAGGTACCCGCGGGGAGGAAATCCGCGCTGAAGAGGATACCGTCATCGCGGAGCTGCGGCTCATTGAACAGCCACCAGCCCCAGCCCTCGGCAAAGGGATCGCTGTCGTCAAACTGGACGTCCACATCAGTAGCTTCGATTCCCTGCTGGCTGGTTTTCAGGCTGCGATTCAAAATTTCTGTTCCGGCGGGGATGAAATCTTCGACCATTACATAATATGAGTCATGGGGCAGCACAATGGTCAGCCGCGCCGTGATCGGCGTATTACTGCCAATCTCTACAGAGGAAACAGGTGCGCAGTGCTCTGCTAGTTCTCTATTCAGCGCGGATTCGCAATAAATGCGCTCAACACGCATCCCGGCGTCGATCGACCTTACATCTTCCACCGGGCGCTGGACGTCCAAAACCGCGCGATAGTACAGGCGTCCCAATCCCTCTTCGCGCTGAACGGTGAGCAGGTTGGGGGATGTTGGCGAAAGAAACTCGAGCGGCACTTCGGCATGGACCGGTGCGAGCACCTGATTCCCAGAGACGTCCCCGCTCGCCAGCGGACCACCATTCAATGTGGCGTGGAACGCGAAGTCCGCGTTGAGATCGCCGAACCCGACCATCGCTTCGTTAAGCGCCATCATCGCCCAGGCGTTCTCATGACCGATGCTCCAGACGCCATGTGCATTGCGATGGGCGGCGAGATACCGCACTGCATTGAACACAACCGTGCTTGCCGGGTCGAGTTGGGCGAGCACGTACGTCACCACCGAGGTGGTATATAAGGGTGAGCCGGTCGTGAAGATGTTTTCCCTGGGCGTTTCCCAGTGCGCACCGGAAGCGGTGAGAATCGCCATTGCTTCAAGGTTCGAGAGCAGGTCACGTACGCGCTCATCCGCCGGGTTGATTTTGCGAATCACATAGGCAAGCAAAGCCCTGCTGGAAGGGCTCAGCCGATCACGCACATTATATAAATCCCCGGCAATTGATTCATCCAGCGAGTTCGCCTGCGCCAGTGCAAACTGAACAAATGTGATCTCATCCAACTCAGCGCCCGGGGTGTCAGACGTGATCTCAGGGCTTAGGCTGCGCAAGAAGGTGCCGGCACGTTGCAGAGCATTGTCATCCACGC
>JAICRQ010000379.1 GCA_025966435.1 Anaerolineales bacterium
CCGATATGACGAATGTGGTGGGGAGTGAGAGCGCCAAGCAGTGCTAATCCTTGCGTGAAAACCCCGAATAGTCCTGAGCAAACCGCCGATGATATGAATGGTCAAACCGAACGGGCTGAGTTAGCTGGCACTTGCCTGGGGGATAGTGCCGTCACCCAAAAAGAGATGCAAATCTCTCACTGCCCATTCCACTGATCAATAGCCGTTCCCTGCGGTTGCTGGACAATTGCTGTGTCCAATCTGTAAAGCCGCCGTCCACAAGAAAATCCTCTGTCCCTGCCTGATCTCGGGCATACATCTGAAATCGAACAGAGATGAGCGTCACGCCTGATGTGCGACGCTTGTTGAGATGCTCGATCCGGTAATTACAATTGTAAGGATAGCCGGGATAAGGTTATAATCATGCGGAAGCAAGTGAGAACTTAAGGGGAAAGAGTTCGAGTTTCCCATTACTATATATACATTCATAAGAGGTTGCCGGATGAAGTCGGATCACAAAGCCCAAAAAGGGATTAAAGAAACAGATAAAGAGAATAAAGAAACTGCGGTAAGTCGAGGCGGAAACCATCGGGTCGAAATATTTGAACAGGCCCCTATCGGCATGGTGGAATGCTCATTGGATGGCAAATATCTCAATGTCAACGAAGAATTTTGCCGGATCACAGGTTATAAGAAAGACGAGTTGCTCAACCTCGATATCCATGACCTGACAAGCCCGACAGATTTGACAAGAGAAACTGAGGCTTATCGTGAACTCATTTCAGGCAGTCTTCCCTTCTATAATATCGAACAACGTTACACTCGCCGCAACGGAGTAATGATTTGGGTCGGGATTATCCGTTCACTTGTACGCGATGATGATGGAAAACCTCTTTACACAATCGGTGCAGTATTAGACATCAGTCATAGAAGGGCAGTCCAGGAAATCCTTCGGAAAAGTGAAGCCGCTCTTCAGCAGAAAAATATCGAACTAGAAAAGCTTGTGCAGGAAGAGGCCATCAGCCTGAAAGCGGCTAATCTGGCGTTGGTCGAAAGTCAGAAGAGCCTGGAGTTCCTCTCTCAGCGACTCATCGATGCACAGGAGACGGAACGGCGCATTGTCGCGCGTGAACTGCACGATGGAGTGAGTCAAAGTCTTGCGGCTTTAAAAATGAACCTGGTTCTAGTTAGCGACGAGCTTTTGGCTGCACCTCGGGAAGAAAACAACGCGCGATTGACCGATTCAATAGCTTTGGCAACTGAAGTGATTGATTTGGTACGCAGTGTGATGACGGACTTACGACCATCTGGGATCGATGAATACGGGCTAGAATCCACCCTAGGCTCGCTTGTAGACCAATTTAGTTCTCGACATAACCTCAACGTGCGTTTTGAAAAAAATGATCTACCTATCCCGCGGCTGAGTCCTAATTTAGAAATGTCCCTGATGCGGATTGCTCAGGAGGCATTATTTAATAGTGCTCGGCATGCGAACGCCAAAGAAGCTACCCTAATTCTCCGGCAGGAAGAAAATACAATCTATCTCGCCATTGAGGATAAAGGGAATGGTATCAAAGCCTTAGAACGCGCGAAGCGTTCTGGCAATCATGGTATGACGATTATGCGAGAGCGAGCGGAAGCTTTTGGTGGGAGTTTCAATGTCACATCCGTTCCCGGACAGGGAACAAAGATTGAGGTGCGGGTTCCAATTGATAAAAACCACCAAAAATAGGCTAAAAAACGTATAGATGATTCCCCTACTTAGGATTCCTGAAGTAATGCTTTATACTGATAGCACTATATAAACCGTTTAATTCATCTACAAGTTCGGGGATTTAATTCAAAAATTTGAGGTGAGAATGAAAGCGTATCCTGCGAATTGGAGCTGGAATGATCACCGTTCACCTTGTAGATGACCACGCCGTTATTCGGCAATCCTTACAATACCTAATTGAAAAATCAGATGACATACAAGTTGTGGCTACCGCCTCGAATGGAATAGAAGCGGTCGCGCAAGCTAGTTCAGGCTGTCCCGATGTCATCGTGATGGATATTTCCATGCCCGAGATGGATGGGATAGAAGCCACCAGGCAAATCCTTCTAAATTGTCCTACTACTCGCGTCCTAATGCTTTCCACTTACGATACTCCAGACTATATAAGGCGTGCTTTAGAGGGGGGTGCAAACGGATATGTAATCAAAGATACCATAAGTAATGACCTGTTAGCTGGTATCCGCACCCTTTCCCTGGGTAAGCATTATTTTAGCCAGAAGGTGGCTGAGATTGCTGAAGCTTATTTTCCTGGGGAAAGCAAAGCTGGTTTGATAGTCTAACTGTGCGGCGCTTTACCCCGGGATAAGGCGTTTTTATTTCCAGGGCACGTTGAGTCATGTACTTGCTTAATAGGGTTATGCCTAATTGACGGACAATCCGTTTTCGGGGATAATCCGGCAAATCCCCATTGCCTTCCATAAAAGAATAGACTACAGAACAATATCTGCAAAGGCGCAACGAAACCGAACTTCGAAAGGCAAGTTTGTTATGTCTCTTCTTCAGTATGAAGGCTATTTGAGCCAATTGAAATCCTCACAAGAGGATTACAAAACAGAAACCCTGCGGATACAACGCAAATTTTTGTATTCCATCTCTAGTCACCATCGGCTCTGGGCAGCACAGACAGATAACCCAGAAATCGCGAGCTTTCACAAAAAAGCTGCTGAGCTGGCTCAAGAAGCCATTGACCAGTATGACCAAATCCTTGAACGGAATTATCTATCGAATACAGGTGCATGACCATGAATGAGACCTATACCCGCGACCAGGCAATGACACGGCTGGGGATCAAGAGCAGGAATGCTTTCAAGTATTTGGTAGAGAAGTATCCTGAGCCTTTTGTTCTCGTGACTCAAGGGTCATCCAAATTCCCACGATACGACAAAGCCGCAATTGATCGATTTGCAGAGTTACGCGCTTTGCTCAAAGCTCGGAGCCGTTAGTTGTGTCCTTCCCAGAGTGGATCCAACCTGTTGCTTTTCTCACTCGACATGGGTCTTCAGCCTCGCTGAAGATGAGCGAAAGTCCCATTCCTATGCGGCCAGACCTGACCAACACAAATCCCTGCTGATTAGTACAATTTTTGCGTCTGCTAAATTCATCACGACCCGTTTCCGCCCTATAAAAGAGGTGACTGTCACTTACTTATAACAGCCAAGCATGCTTGCTTACAGGTTGCTTCGTAAAAGTGACAGTCACCTTCATTGCCTTAAAGGGTACGGCTCGTACCACGATTAGTCCGAAAGCCGTTTGGCAAGGCCGGGTTTGGCGGCGTAACGGACACGACGTATCGGCTGTCACTCCCCATGCCACTTCGGATAGTTACCTGTTCTCTCCAGCGACATACCGGCTGGTTACGACATCTGCGTTAGTCTTGTGCGGAATGCCAGTCCAACACTCGTAGGGCGCGCAATGTGATCCAGCGGCTTGGCTTGCCCTCGGTCTCGTCCATTCCGAGGTCCAGTTGCTCTGGATGCGGATTTTCAAGGGACCAGCGCCCGTCCGCGCCGCGTTTCTGGATGACAAGGTCGATCGCCTCGTCAATACGTGCGTCCGGCGAAACTCCGGCACGGCGCAGATGCTCCAGCGCCCTCAGAACGTCGTAGTAGTAGCCAGTCGGGAACGAGAACTCGGTAAAGGTGGAATCGATCACCTCGCCGGTCGAAAGCCGGCGGAGGAGGCGCCGCTCGAGGAGATAGTCCTGCCCACGCTTGCGGGCGGCTGCCACCGCTGATGAGCTGCCTGTCGCTCGCTCGTGCTCGGCAAGCCCCTCGAGCACGCAGATGGTAGTATGGAAGGATCCGCGGGTCGAGCCGTTTTCCTGCTCGCAATTCCACCCGCCATCGTCCATCTGCTCGCTGAGCAGCCGGTCCACAAGCCCCTCGCTCTGCGCATTCTGCCGGAAGTAGGAGCCGACGGAGACGACCCTGCCATTGATGCATGGCTCCACCTCCCCCTCGAAGAACGGCTTATTGTCCCACCAATGCCACGTCACGTTGTCACGGACCAACGCGAC
>JAICRQ010000519.1 GCA_025966435.1 Anaerolineales bacterium
ACATGCTGGAACATGCGCTTAACCAGTCCGAGAGCTTCCTCCTTTTTGATTCCCAAGTGAACCATGGCAGGTTCGGCAACCTGGTCCCCCACATTAATCACGGGGTTGAGAGCGTTCATCGCTGCCTGCGGCACCATGGAGATCTCTGCCCAGCGCACGTTCTTCCGGAATTGTTCCTCATCGAATTTCATTACATCCGTGCCCTGTAAGTAGACCTCGCCGCTATATTTCTGAACGTTGCGCGGCAGCAGGCGCAGAATGGCTTTGGCAAGAGAACTTTTTCCGCAGCCCGATTCGCCCAGAATCACCACTGCCCGATTCGAGTCAAGCTCAAAGTCCACCCCATCGACGGCTTGCACAGTGCCGCCGCGGGTTTTGAAATGTAAAACCAGATCCTCGATCTTAAGAAGTTTTTGCGGTGCGATGTTCGTTGGAGTCGTCATACATCCCTCAGTTTTGGGTTAAATACGCGATCAAGTGTGAAGCCAAGCATGGCAAACCCGAGACCCGTGATCATCAACAGAGTCGCCGGTTCCAGAATCCAGTAGTAATAGCCGCGGTACAACGCGCCGTTGGAATTGGCGTTCTCAATGATCTTGCCCCAGGTCGGGAGCACGGGGTCACCCAGCCCCAACACTGCCAGCGAAGCTTCCAGAAACACAAAGGCAGGCACCGATGAGACCAGCCCCGGGATCAGGAGTGGAATCATGCGGGGAATCAAATACAGAAAAATAATCCGTGGGCTGCTGGCGCCATAGGCGCGTGCTGCTTCGATATACATCGACTCCTTGACCTGCACAAAGATCGAGCGATAGCCTTTGATCGCACCGGTGAAGATACTGAGCAGGATCGTTGCTCCGAGAATCACCCAGAGGCTGCGCGAGTAAAACGTACCGATCATGATCAAGATGGAAAGGAAGGGCAGCACGAGATTGATCTCGGTGATACGCTGGATCAGCTCATCCACCCAGCCGCCGTACCACGTCCCCAACGCAGCGATGACCATGGTGAGGATGGATGTACCAAGGGATGCGATCAGCCCGAACGCCAGTGCGACCGGTGCGCCCCACAACAAGGGAACCACGAGATCGCGCCGTGAATGGTCGGTCCCTGCCAGGCCAAAGACCTGACCATGAAACACAAACTCGGTATCGATGTCAGATTCGGGCTCAAACGTCGTGCCGGTGATCAGCAGCTGGTACTGTCCCTTAATCAGGTCACCGGTTTCGGGGTCTGAAAATAAATACGGAATGATGTCATCTGTTCTCAGTTTGGTCTTGAGCTTTGCATCCTGTGAGAAGCGGTAGGTTTGCTTCTGACTCATTGCCAGATTGACAATCCGAACCGTCCTATCATCCGGTGTGACCCATTCTACAGAAATAAAGGGCTGCTTCTCCTCATAGGTGGAGTTGAAATAGAGGATGATCTCCTGAGGATAATAATCGGAGAGGAAATCAAACGTATACGAAGTATTTACCGTAGCGGTGCCTTCCGCGCCAGGTGTCACCTCTTTGACCATTGACCCATCGGAGGTATTCACAGCAAAGGACTCGGCGTACTTTTTGCTCGAAAACAGATTGATCCAGGCAGGTGGGGCAAACTTCGGATTCTGGTACCAGACCTCTTCTCCCCCACGCCACAAACGGATCGCTTCCCTGTACGGAATTGTGACCATCGCATAGACGGCTGTAAAGATCAGGAGCAGTACGACCAGCATCCCAAAGATTGCCGATGGGTAGTAGAAAAGGGTTCGCAGAGAATTCTTCAAGGAGACCATGTTATCCCCCAATCTTGACGCGCGGGTCGACAAGCGCGTAGATGAGATCGAGCAGAAAAACGGTCAGCGCCAGCAGATAGGCATAGATGATCGTGGAGCCTACAATGATGGGAATATCGTATAAACCGATCGCCTGAAACAACGTCCGCCCCAGCCCGGGCCAAAGGAAAACTGTTTCTGTGATCGTTGCTCCCGTCCATAGCGTAATGATCAGGAGCGCAAAATTCGTGATGATGTTGGGCAGGGTCGGGCGCAGAATATAGCGGCGTTCTACATCACGGGAAGGCAGCCCCTTGGCTTTTGCCATATCTACATAATCTTCGCTGGAGTAGATCAGGAAGAACGTCCGGTAGTTATAAATACTGAGGAAAAAGGAGCTGAGCACCAGTGAGAGAGCTGGCAGGATGAGATGCTTTAGCAAACTCAATGAGTAATCGATCGGATTCGAAGGCGGCGGCGAATCAACCATCCCTCCAAAGGGAAGGACTTTGAGCAACGAGGCAAAGATTAAGATAAGGAAAATACCATAGAACCAGGGAGGCACAGCCGATGTGGGCGATAATGCCACCACCAACCGGTCCCAAAAATTCCCATAACGACGGGAGAGGTTCAATGCCAGGAGGATACTGGAAAAGAACAGGAACAATTGTGAGATGCCCATCAGGAGCAATGTGGGGGGCAGTCTCTCCAACAGAATGAGACGGACCTGTTTCGATCCGCTGTCGCTGGTCATATTGATGGCGCGACCCAATTGCAGAGTGAGCGCATTGGTCAGAAATCGGGCATTCCGCACTGCAATCGGTACATTCAGTCCCAGGCGTTCCTCTTCCGAGGCAATCCGTTCCTGGATCAATTGCGCCCGAACAGAGGGGTCCATTTGCTGGGCGGAGGGGCTGTTAATAATCGCCTGCGTCACGCGGTCTCGGATCTCGTTTTTCATGATCGTGTCTACAAAGCCGCCCATGTTCGCAATCACGATCGTCAGATAGACCCCGATCACGACCGTGACAAACAACGTTAATACCCGCACCGTAACGTACCGCGACACACGCACGAGGGTGCCTTGATGCCTTGATTTCTTCACAACCGCATTTTCTACCGGTGGATTGGTAACTACTGCCATAACTTCCTCGCTTTCCTGGAAAGCAGGTCACGTTTCCGCTTTGCAGTGGACG
>JAICRQ010000149.1 GCA_025966435.1 Anaerolineales bacterium
AACCGAGTTGGACAAATGGTTGAATGAAATGAGACGTGTCCTCCGCCGGGATGGCACGATCATTCTATTTGAGTCGCTGGGTACCGGAAATGAAGAGCCTGTCCGGCTTGAGCATGTGGAATCCACATATCAATGGCTGGATGCCAATGGCTTTGCCAGTAAGTGGATTCGCACAGACTATAAATTTGAAGCACTCGACGAAGCCCAAGAGTTGACTCGCTTTTTCTTCGGTGATGAGCTGGGCGACAAAGTGGAGCACAACCAATGGGTGACACTGCCCGAGTGTACCGGTGTGTGGTGGCGAAGAGTGTAGATATTCGACAAAGGATTCTCACCACGGAGATCACGGAGTTCACAGAGTTTTAAAAAGTCTCTGTGTGCTCCGTGGTAATCAAGTGTCCAACGGCAGAGTCTTGAGCGGTGCGGTTCGCTTTGCTCTGGCGCGTTCATATTCTTCGTAAATTCCCTTGTAATCGGATGCTTCATAGCGGCTGAACAACTCCGCAACCGGATTCGGCAATTTGCGATAGGGGGAAACTTCCAGTTCCTTGAGCAGAATATCGATGTATTGCTGGAAGCGCGTGCTGACCGCGCAGGAGCGCGCGTTTTCAAACTTGATGTTCTTGCGCTTCCATTCACGGACCTGCGCGATGCTGCGCTCCATCTCCTCTGTGGAGGGAAGCTCGAGTTCGCCGCGTAGATAGGCGCACAGCCACTGCGTCCCGATCTCTACAGAGGGGACGTGCATGTAGCCGTGGTTGAATCCGGCGAACGCCAGGCGAGGGATGCGCGGGTGGAGCATGTGTCGGTACAACTGCGGTCCATCCGTTTCGCCTTCGAGACAGGCACGGTAGGGGTCAGGCAGGAATGGGAAGGTGGGAGTGAGATAGCCTGTTGACAGAACGACTACATCACAGGGAATGACCAGCCCATTTTTCAGTTGAACCGAGTCGTGGGAAAAGCAGTCGATCTCGGAACGATAAGGCAGGATCTTCCCTTTTGCCACGAGTGGATAGTAATTCTCCGGTCCAAGCGCGCCGGAAGAGCGGAAGTCCATCAGAATCTTGTGCTCGGGGATGAGCGTTTTCAAGCGCTCCTGTGTCGCCTGGTCTTTCCCCTTACCCGTTCGTTTGAGCTGGAATAAAACAATGGTCTGAATGAGATCCCAGAAACTGGAAATGACAAAACCAAGTCGCTGATGCAGGAAACGCTCCATGGCAGTGGGCTGTGCCCAACTGGTCATCATCACATTGCCAAACCGGGTGAATAGCGCGTATGTGAAATGAGCGCCGAGAATCCATTCGGGGATCAGCCAGTTCGCGGCGCGGAACACATGATGGACCTGCGCGCTTCGTTCAGCCGCCAGAGTTGCCATGTCCAGCGCGCTCTTGCCGTAACCAACCACGACCACGCGCTTGCCCTCGAACACATCCAGCGAGGTAATATCGCGCTCGGTGATGACGCTGCCTTTGAAATATTCCTGGTCCATAAACTTAGGGGTATTCTTGCCATCCGTGTATTGTCCGGCCGCGAGCAGGACGTAGGCAAACTGCTCTTCGTGAATCCCCTCCTTGTTCCTATACTGGAGCCGCCAACCGTTCGGTTCCTCTTTCATACCCAATACTTCGTGCTCGAGGCGGACATCCAGCCGGAGATGCTGAACGGCTTCTGTGAGGTAGCGCATCACCTGTTCCCCGGTGGGATGCAGATCTGGCTTGAACGACCAATCGAAATCCGAGAGGTGATACTGGGTGTAGATATTTTGCAAATGGACGTCGGGATAGGCTGTTGCCCACACGCCCCCGATCTTTTCATGTTTCTCAAACAGGACGGGGACAAATCCGTTTTTCTTAAGAACACTTGCCGCGGCTATGCCCGAAATCCCTGCACCGACGACAGCGATCCGTGAACCCTTCTCGATGACCATGTTGCATTCTCCTCTTCGATGTGAATTGAGTACCCACTCTAGACGCCGACATCTGCCTCTTTATGGGGAGCTATTGTCCTGAATTGTATAGAGATTCCGACTTGATTGCATCCCTCTCGGGGAGTGTCTCTCCTCGTAGACAAATCAAGCATTCACATTTATGTGAATGCTTGATTCTGCTTTCGCTTTTTGTCTAACAAAAAGAATGCCCATACCGCACTCTCCGGAAGGCAGCTGACTCAGACTCCTGAATATGCGGGCTGCTTCCGGAAGCGGTTCAACGCGGCTCGTACCAGCCCCACAAGCACAAGCCCCATTTGAGCGATCGCCTCGCCTAGCCCAACCAAAGGAGAGGCGCTATCAACGAAACGAGCACGGCGACGATGAGCGTCAGGGGAACGCCAACTTTCACGAAATCGCCAAACTGATAGCCGCCGGGTCCGTAGATCAATAAATTGCCATGATGCCCGATCGGAGTAAAGAAGGATGTGACAGCTGCCATCGCCACGGTGACTACAAATGGCTCCGGTGGAAGGTCCAGGCTAATTGCCAGCGCGATGGCGATTGGTCCGAACAGCGCCGTCGTTCCGGCGTCTGACATGACCTGTGTGACTATTCCGGTGACAATGAAGAGTGCCAGCAGGATCCAATGGATGCCCCACCCGGAGACCAACCCTTGCAGCCAGCCCGCCAGCAGATCTGCTGTGCCGGTCTCCTGCATTGCCAGCCCAAGTGGGATGGCGCCGGCAATAAAGATATAGATACGGGCATCAATGGATTGGTACGCCTGCTGGCTGGAAATACATCCGCTGAGGATCATCACGAGAGCCCCAGCCAGAAACACGATCTCGACCGGGGCAATATTCAGTGCCGCAATGGCAACCGCAATCAACATGATGATCCCTGCCAGCCGTGCCTTGTGCAGGGGTTTCGGTTCTCCTCGGAAGGGAACCAGCATCAGGAAGGATTGATCTTCCGAGATACGTTGCAGCGAGTCCGAGTCGCCCGTGAGGACGAGGACATCGCCTTCGCGCAGCCTCACACGCGAGAGTTCCGTCCGCAGCCAGCCCTTCCGCCTCCAGACGCCGACGACCAGGACGCCATAATTTTCAAGGAAGTCGATCTTCCCGATGGTCCTGCCGATGAGCTCTGAACGCGGGGCTACCACAGACTGGACGAGACGAGTCGACAGGTCTTCCTTGTGGTTTTCGGCCTCTGCAGACATGGGAAACGCTTCCTTGTATTTCTCGAGGGGCTGGATCGCCATTCCTGGCTCCTTCTCGATTGTCGCGATCCGGTCTGGGCTAGTGCGGATAACAAGCACATCGCCAGCCTGGGTCTTTTTGGTGCCATACGGCCGGTTACGGGGACGACCGTTCCGGAACCATGCCGATACTTTGAAATCGACTGGTTGCTGTTCCTCGATCTCACGGATCGTTTTGCCGATCAGGGTTGAATCGGGCAGCAGGACCAATTCGGTGTAGTATCCCTCCAGGCGGAAGTGATCGACAGCGTCCTCGCCCTTACGATCCGGCAGGAGGAACCTGCCGACCAGCAGAAAAAAAACGGTTCCGGCTGCCGAAATGACCAGGCCGATCGGCGCGATGGAAAAGATTCCCAGCGGCGCCTGTCCTGTCTGTCGAAGCAATCCATTCGCCACCAGAAACGCTGGTGCGCCGATTATTGCAATGGCTGTACCCAGCGATGCGGCAAACGCCATCGGGACCAGAAGTTTTGACGGCGCGATTTGATTCTCGCGGGCGATGTTCAAGATGATTGGGAGCATGATAGCCGTCAGTGCCACATGACCCACAAAGGCAGAAAGCAGCGCCACGGAGGGCATAACGACCAGAATGATCTGCCAATAGCTACTGCCTGCCAGGCGCTTGATCCCATTGCCAAGCCGTTCCGACAGGCCGGTGTGGAACAGTGCCCCACTCAGGACAAACATGGAAGCCAGGATGATCGCCGGTTCACTGCTGAAGCCGGAGAGGGCGCCGTCAGCATCCAATACCCCCGAAAGCCCGAGCGCTGCGATGATCAGGAGTGCCGTCAGGTCGATGCGGATCCATTCCGTGAATAATAGCAGGGCAGCGCCTGCCAGGATAATAAAGAGATAGATTTGATTCGCCTCAATCCCATTAACCATTTCGGATTTTCCCATTCTTAAGCTTAAGATGTACGAACTTCTGAGCGGCGAAGAAAGAGCAACGCTTAAGTAGAACGATTCCCACTTTCGAGCGTGACGGCTATTTTATCAGTGCTTGAGGGTACCTTTCAAGTGTATCGAGGATTCGTTCCCGGTGGCGGCCGAACATTTCCAATCCTTCCATTTCTTCCAGAGTGAAATAACCGAACTTTATTGTTTCCTTACTAAGCATTAGGCTGCCCTCGAGCACTTCAGCCTCGAAATGCAGCGCCACGATTTGCGCTTTGTTGCCATCAGGATAAACGACCAATTGGTCTGTATGGCTGTATATACCTACCAATCGTTTTACCCGGATGGTCAAACCGGTCTCCTCTAACACTTCCCTTTGGCATGCCTCCGCGACAGACTCACCCGATTCCATGCCGCCACCTGGCAGGCACCATTGCTCGTTATCGGCGCGGCGCGTAAGAAAGATCCGTCGCTGCTCATCGAAGATGGCAGCAGAACATCCCAGCCGCAGTTCCCCCTGCCTGCTGATCCGTTCGCCATAAAGAACTTTTGTCATTTTGATTTTCCTTTGTTTAATGGGATGTAGAAATTATCAAGAGAAGCGGTAAAATTGCAATAGTCCAATGGCTCAAATCAAAAATGCAAGTGACGCCTTCGTGCGTAGTAATAATGAGAAGGCTTTGTCCGATGTGCCGGACGAATCTCTTGTCGCCCAGGTGGCTCGAGGGAATTCCGCGGCGCTGGAAGTGCTTTACGATCGCTACGCTTCCAGGGTGCTGGGTATTTCGTTGAAGATCCTTGGCGAACAGGCGCTTGCAGAGGATATTCTACAGGAGACCTTTTGGCGCGTCTGGCAGAGCGCGGCTACCTTTCAGCCTCAGCTAGGCCCGTTTACTGGCTGGCTCTTCCGGATCGCTCGCAATCTTGCGATCGATGCCTATCGGCGGCGGAATGTGCGTCCGCAAGCGTTCATGGGTGCCAATGGCGTCGATCCCATTCTGGATGCAACGCCCGATCCTGATATGAATGTCGCGGAACAGGCGCAGTTGATTCTCCAGAGTCAGCGAGTGCGCAAAGCGCTGGGCTTGCTGCCCGGGGTGCAGCGCCAGGTGATTGAAATGGCTTATTTTTACGGCATGACGCGGCAGGAGATCGCCCAAGCGACCGGGGAGGCGCTTGGCACCATCCACACCCGCGCCCGTCTGGCGTTACAGAAACTGCGTGAAGAATTAAGTGGAGAAGATTTCTAGGAACAAGAATCGAAAAGGATAAAAGTGGACTCGCACATCGAAGAATTATTGCCGTTTTATACGCTTGATGCATTGACTAATGAAGAGCGCGAGCTCGTCGAAGGATATTTGGCTGAGCATCCTGAAGCGCGTGCCCGGGTACAGGAGTTACAGTCCGGGGCTTCAGCTTTGCCTTATGCGGTCTCACCCGTTGAGCCGCCTGGTCAGGTCAAGGATGCATTGATAAGGCGCGTCACGGCAGATGCGCAGGCACGGCAGCGTACGGAGGCACGTGTCCCTACTAAGCCTTCTCGAGGCGGGCTGTGGTTGGAAGATCTTTTCCGCGTTCTGAGCCTGGGCGCCGCAACTGTGGCAATCCTCTGGGCGTTCGCGCTGAACGGGCAGATTGCCCGGCTCCAGGAGCAGGTCGCTTCATTGAACGATCAAGTTACGGCACAATCCGAATCGCTGGATGAGCTGATTCGAAACCTCCCGCAAACGGGCGAATCGGATATCATTTCCGTTTCCTTGAAAAGCACAGAAACGCAGCCTCGTGCGCTGGGGCAGTTAATCGCCGACCCGAACGATCAGTCTGCGATGCTGGTGATCTCAGGCTTGCCGCCGCTTGAGCCCGGTCAGACCTACCAGGTCTGGCTCATTGGAAATGCGCCGGTCAGTGCAGGTTTGTTGACCGTCGATGAAAACGGGCAAAGCGTGTTGATCATCACCTCGGAGGAAGCGATCGGTTCCTTCAATTCCGTAGGAATCTCCATCGAACCGGAAGGCGGCAGCATGGAGCCTACGGGTGAGATCGTTGTCTTGAGCGAACTGTAAATTATCCTGCCTGGAATTCAAAAGAGTGTTGAGACCACAGTCTCAACACTCTTTTTGTTTTCATAAATGCAAACGCCATACACCTGCGTATGGCTAAATAGGTATACCCATACGGATCCGATACATCTAACAGAGGAAGGAGGTTAGCGCAGGAAAAGATCCAATGTGCTTTATCTCTGGCAGTAAAAGTAGTTTCCAAGTTTTTAGAGGAGTAAAACGATGAAAAAGCTTTCGACAAGTTTAGTCTACGGAATTCTAGTGCTGACGCTTGCCTTTGGTCTCTTTGCCATGCCGGCGAGCGCAGCAGATCACCTCGATGCTCCGGGGCTGACTCCGCCAGGCGGCGACACCCGCCTTGATATTACGGACGTCTATGCCTTTCAGTCTCCCAGCAACCCGGAGAACACTGTGCTGATCATGGGCGTTAATCCGCTGGCGGGTGTGCTTAACGATGGCACCTTCCGCGCAGGCAATGCCAGTTACGCGTTCAAGATCGATACAGATGGGGATGCCAAGGAAAACCTGACCTTCCGAATTACGTTCTCCCAGCCAGATAAATCAGGAGTTCAGCGCGTGAACATTGGTTTAAACGGCGACGTGAATAGCGACCTCGGCGGCCCGATGCGTAACCGGATTGGGAAGGGTATGACCAATGAAGTCATCGCTCTGGACGGCGGCGGTATGTTGTTCGCGGGTGTGATGGATGATCCGTTCTTCTTCGACCTGGAAGGCTTCCTGGCACTGGACTTCTGTGCACCCGGTGAGGAACGTCCCAACTTCTTTGCCGGCTTGAACGTCTCTGCCATTGTGCTGGAAGTGCCAAGCGCCTGGTTCGGCACCGACAATATCGGCGTCTGGGCACGCACCGTCTTGAACAGCAATCAGATCGACCGTATGGGGCGACCCGCCATCAACACCGTGTTCATCCCCAACAATCCACTGGAACCGCAGGGGACAGAACCTTCGCTGAAGAACAAATTCAATTCAGCTCTGCCTCGCAACGATCAGAATCGCTTCCGCGACGAGGTAGTAGATACGCTGAAAATCTTCTATGGTGACGACGATGAGACCGTGAATGCTCTGGCAGACGTTCTTCTTCCGGACATCCTGACGGTGGATGTCTCCAACCCGGCAGGCTTCCTGAACGGGCGTGGGCTGGCAGATGACGTCATCGATGCCGAATACGCGCTGGTGACAAATGGCGCTGTCACAACCGATTGCGTCAGCAACGATTCCGCCTTCACCGACACCTTCCCCTATCTCGCGCCGGCGAACTAAGTAAGCTCATAACGAACCCGTGGAGGTGGGCAGCCCACCTCCACGGATTTGAAAGTCTTGGTTTAAAAGAGGAACGGACTATGGATAGAAAAGCTATCTTTTTCTTATTATTTATTGCTCTGATTCTGGTGTTTTCGAACATTCAGGGTGCATTCTTTCATTCGTCGAAAAGCCTTCCCGATCCCCGGCGCATCGATGGCAGTGACCTGGCTTCCGTTCCTCCTGTTGAAAATGCGATTCAGTTTTTTCAGGGGCGCATCAAAGCAAATCCAGGGGATGCCGTGAGCTACACCCTTCTGGCAGATCAATACGCACGCCAAGCACGCGAGACCGGAGATGCCAGTGGATACGAGCGTGCAGAAGCGGCTCTCAAGGAAACTCTCAAGGTGCTTCCGAATTACGGACAGGCGAACGCTGCTCTGGCTTCTGTGTATTATGCCCAACACGACTTCATCCCCGCACTCGAACTGGCGCAGCAGGTGTAT
>JAICRQ010000477.1 GCA_025966435.1 Anaerolineales bacterium
CTTCAAGGGTCTTAAATTTCAGAAGGTATAATTCCCCCACCCTCTTTAAGGAAAATACATGCGCCGTTATTTACTCTTCACCGTCTTCATCTCCGGTATGACCACTCTTGCCGCGGAACTCGCGGCCGGGCGCCTCATCGGGAATGTGTTCGGCACAAGCAATA
The DNA here is from genome assembly GCA_025966435.1 of Anaerolineales bacterium. Lineage (GTDB taxonomy): Bacteria > Chloroflexota > Anaerolineae > Anaerolineales > Villigracilaceae > Defluviilinea. The sequence goes on from JAICRQ010000477.1 coordinate 165, forward strand.
TTGTCTGGGCAAGTATTATCGGACTCATTCTCATCTATTTGACGCTTGGATATTTCCTCGGCGGCAGGTGGGCGGATGCCAACCCGACGCCTGCGGCGATGTACCGCATCCTGGCGTGGGGCGCGTTCACGCTGGGGCTCGTCCCTTATCTCGCGGGACCCGTCCTTCGGGGCGCAGCAACCGCGTTTGAGACGTTACAGGTCGGCATACTGGGTGCGTCGTTCATAGCGGTGTTGGTTCTATTTATCGTTCCTATCACGTTGCTTGGAACGATCTCTCCCTTTGCAATCCGCTTGAGCGTTGACGATACATCCCGTGCCGGGCAGGTTTCCGGGCAAATCTACGCCATCTCCACGTTAGGATCGTTCATCGGGACGTTTTTGCCGACACTGGTCACCATCCCCGCGATCGGCACAAAGAACACATTTCTCGTATTTAGTCTCCTGTTACTGTTTGTGGCTCTGGCAGGGCTGGGAAAATTCGCCAGCCGGACCGACCTGCTCAGACATGCATGGATGCCTGTCGTGATCGCGATTGTCGCTGTGCTTTCCAGCGGACAGGCGCTCAAAAACAGCCAGGGTCAGATTTATGAAACAGAGTCGGCATATAACTACATTCAGGTGGCGGAACAAAACGGTTACACAATTCTGCGGCTGAACGAAGGGCAAGGGGTTCACTCCATTTACCATCCAAACACGCTGCAATATAACGGACCCTGGGATCAGTTCCTCGCTAGCCCCTATTTTTATGCAGGTCGAAGACCTTCAGACATAAAACGGGTGGCAATTATAGGATTAGCAGCAGGGACAACAGCGCGCCAGATGACGGCGGTTTACGGGAACATTCCGATAGATGGTTTTGAGATTGACCCGGAGATTGTGGAAGTGGGGAAAACATATTTCGGCATGACTATACCAAACTTAAACGTTGAAATTGGCGATGGACGGCTGAACCTGGAACAAAGCCCACACAAGTATGACATCATCGCCGTGGACGCCTACCGTCCACCGTATATTCCGCCGCACATGACGACGCAGGAATTCTTCCAGATCGCCGCCTCCCACCTCACTGACGATGGGGTTCTGACCCTCAACAGCGCCAGCGTCCCCGGTGACCGACGGCTGATCAACGGGCTGGCAACGACGATGGGAACGATTTTCCCTTCCATCTACACGGTGGACATCCCCGGCTCGCTCAACACGATGATCTTCGCCACGAAACAAAGGACCACGCCAGAAGACTTTGCAACAAATCTTGTTGCGCTTTCACAAGATCCTAATGTTCATCCCTTGCTAATCAATACCATGCAAACGACATTCGCGAATTTAAGAACTGGCTATGAAACGACCACAGTCTTTACCGACGACCACGCGCCGATCGAGTGGATCGTGAATGACATGGTGATACGGTTTATTTTAGGAGGGGGTACAGAATATTTGCAGTAGAGTGTTACGGCTTCGTAATCTCTCTAGTATTCACATCTAAATGCCATAAAGAATTTTCCACTCCATCCGTGATGGTAATCTTTTCAGCTTCATTCCATTCCCAAGTAATGAACCAGCGCGGATCCTCTTCGACCAGGACTCTTTGCTGAAGAGTATTTGCGTCTACCCGGAGGATACTTGTCGACTCTGCCCAGACTGTCTTTGAACCACCGTATTCTCCTGTACAGGGATTGATTGCCAGAGTGAGCGCCAACGCATTTCCATCCGGCGACCACATGATATTTCCAGCGTCGAATTCCTTACCGGGGTCAATCTCTGTTTCTCGTTCTTCTCCAGTAACTAGATCCTTCAAGATTAATCCCCTATCTCCCTGTCCCACATACGCAACTTGCGATTGATCTGGGGCTAATGCCAGCGTGACGGCTGATTGTGGAAGCAACTCAGTCACTGTTCCATCTGCCAGGTTAACCTGCTGCAAATCGGTAAGAAGCGAAAAAGCACTGCATCCGTCAGGAGTGACACGATGCGTGAAATAAAAATGTTTGCTGTCCCGTGACCATTTGAGCGGCGCAGGGATCGGAAATCCCAGATTCAGTTCTTCCCACTTATCAAAGATCATCCAATGAATTTTTCCATCCGCGCTGAAAATCATCAAGCGAATGTAGGCTTGCTGACCGCCAATGTTTTCCTTTGGGAAAGCGACAAGCCCTACTGCGACCCACTTGCCATCAGGTGAGGTAGATGCCCACTCTTGCACATTCATTCCGAAGAGATTGAGTTCATTATTCGATATTTCTGGGGTAATTGAAGGAATAGAAGAAATAGCTGTTTCGGTACTTGTCGGACTAGAGGTTTCTGTAAAAACTTGAGTTGGCGAAGGAATTACAGGGGATACTGCCGGACAAGCTTGAAGAGTACCAAGAAGAGGCAAATCTCTTTCAAAATTAAACGGCGTGATGAAAACGAGACGCCAACTATCGGATGTGTTGAAGAGCTGGATGCTCATGCCATCAGAATTCGTGCCGCCGAACCCAAATTGACTCCAATCCAATTCCAGATTACGGTAGACCAGGATCACTTTGTCGGGTAAGGCTCCCATATAGGAAACAAACCCTTCGCAAACTGGTGTTGATTGCTCGAGTACACGTTCAAAGGCAGCGATAATTTCATCAGCGTTATTGTGACCTTTGAAATCCACCTCCTGAGCGAAGCCAGCAATAGCCACGCCATCCTCTCCGATCAGGGAACGAAGTAGCTCAGGTTGTTTTGTCTGGATTGCGGTGACCACAGTCTGCACATTCGCGACCACCTCTGGAGGAGCCGTCACTATGGACTCTACCGGCGTGGATACAGCAGTGGGACTACTGCCACATCCCTGGCTTATGAGCAATGTAGCGACTAAAACTATCAGCGGTATTCTATATTGATTCTTGGCGACCATTACAACCTTCTTTCCTTCAGGCACAGAATTCCCACTTTATGGACTTGTAATATCACTTTTGAACATGAAAGTTTACAAGAAATCTCGCTTAAAATAACTCTATGAAATATCCTATGATCTTAAACTGGCTAGTCACACTAATTGTTCCCATTGCCCTGATCGGACTTGGATTACGGGTCCTGCTCTCCCCCCTCTTCCTGCAAATTGAATACAACATGCCCTACTTTCCGCCGGATGA
>JAICRQ010000569.1 GCA_025966435.1 Anaerolineales bacterium
AGGGTAAAGAAAAATCCTCTGGCAGCAAAAGTCAAGGTCGCCGACATCGAAGACAATATCGATATCTTAAGGCTTGCGGCTCTCGATGAGCATGATCTTGCTCGTATCAGGAAATATCATTCCGCATGGCATTTACTCCAGGGAGAGCAATGAGATCTTCTCAACGGCTTATAGTTGAGAGGCTAAGCGTTGATTTCGACAGGAAACAAGCAAGGTTGGTTCGGGTATGATTACGCAGATCAATGTGATGCGCGAGCCGTTTGGCAGCTAGTCATCAATATCTGAGTTGTCTTCTGCCCACTCTCTCTCTTTTCGCGCCCGATCCGCCAGCATTTTTTCCCTTTTGGAGGAAGGACGCGGCGCAGACTCGTTGACCCTGAGTGCACGGCCGTGGAACTGTGTCCCGTGCAGTGCTGTGACGACAGCTTTAGCGGTTTCGTCAGGGACTTCCACAAAACCAAACCCGCGGCTCTTGTAGGTCTTGCGGTCCAGCCCGATGCGTGCGCTGATGACCTCGCTAAACGGTTTTACGAGCTTTGTGAGGTCGGCGGCAGTCACGGTAAAAGGCAGATTGCCAAAATATAGTATCTTGCTCATCGTCTCTGTAGCTCCATGCTGGCAGTGTACCCAGTTTGCCATGCATGCGCAAGGCATGTATTTCTCCGGTACTTGCGCTCTCGGAGAGCAGACGATGCAGACTCAATCCTGTTCGTAGAAGGAGATTCTCCCCATGGATGATATCGATTATGAGATCGTCATGCAGATCGGTGTGTTGTCGCAATCCGCTTCCGGCTGGACCAAGGAGGTCAACCTGGTCAGCTGGAACGGGCGTGCCCCGAAATATGACATCCGTGACTGGTCGCCCGGTCACGAGAAAATGGGCAGAGGAGTAACGCTTACCAGGGAGGAAATGCTGGCGCTAAGAGACCTGCTGAATAGCTGGGAACTATAGAGACCCCCTTCCCGGCCTTCCCCCATTCGAAGAACACGAATAGGGGAAGAAGAGTGTGGAATTTTTATGCAAACAGTAGTGCCTACCCAACTTAAAATCACCCCTCCCCCAATTGTGTTTTCCAATTGGGGGAGGCTCGGGAGGGGGTCACATGCATAAACGCACAACACCCAAAGTCTTTGGACACGCCAAGCAATTACATCGCAACATGACGCTTGCAGAAGTCAAACTGTGGGTAAGGCTTCGGGCTCATCGATTAGAAGGTATCCACTTCCGAAATCAGCATGCTATTGGGAACTATGTTGTCGACTTCTGTGCCCCGCGCAAGAAAATCATCATCGAGCTTGATGGCAGTCAGCATATAGAACAAGAAGTGTATGATAAAGAACGAACAGAATATTTACAATCCAAACGCTACACGGTCCTCCGCTTCTGGAACAATGATGTAATGAACGATACCGAAAGCGTGATTCGTGCTATTATCCAGGCAATGGAATCTGAACGTCATCAGTAAAATGAATCAGCAAAATTTGCCAGGACTTTCCTCCAGAGCAAAGCCCGCAACAGCGTCCCGGAGCTTTGATTTCTTCTTCGACAGGCTGGATGCCTGCCTGCGCAAGGGACGGGGCTTCTCTCTGTTCCATGCCGATGCCACCTGCGTAGCAGAGTTTACGGCACAATGTGAACGCAGGGGCTTAACGCCGTTTACGATCTACCTTTCTTCTGTTCAAAGTGGATCGGGGGAACTTCCAGCATCGCCGGGCTTTGTCATCGTGGTCCAGGATCTGCCCTACGCGGAATTCCTGGAGCGGGCGCCGGTGATCGCGGACCGGATCGTATTCCCTCTCTGGTTCCGGCGTAGCGCGATCTGTTTCTTCTCCTGGCTGGGCGCCGAAGCATACGAGACACCGCCCATCAAGGGCGACGACCTGCACCGGGACGCTTCGCGTGCCATCCGGGCGCTGCTGGCAGAGCAGACGGTGACGCTGCTGAATCGCTCCAATTACCAGTTTGCCTCGCCCGAACTTCTGGAAACCGGCGAGCAAAAGCCTCTCTTTACACCAATCGAAGAAAAGCTGCGGACGGCGCTTGAGGCGCAGGACCTGCCCTACCAACCGCATGTGCGCCTGGGTCGCCATGCCGTCGATTTTCTGGTGAGCGTAGGAGAGGGCAAGGTCGTCGTGGAGTGCGAGAGCAAAGCCTATCACGAACCAGCCCGAGACCCAAAGCAGGGTTTCGCGCTGGCGGGCTACCCGGTCTGCAGGTTTTCCGGCTCGCAGATCGAAGCCGACGTGGAGAAATGTATCCGGACCATCCGGGGAGCAGTCCATTTCCGGGCTCTGCCCAATTACAAGCTGGATGACGACCTGGACCCCAGCCAGCGGGAAGCTGTCGCGACGGTCAGCGGACCGATCCGGGTGCTGGCTCCGGCGGGTTCCGGCAAGACCAAGACTCTGGTGAACCGCATCCTGCACCTGCTCAACCAGGGAGTCGCCCCCGAACGAATCCTGGCGCTGGCGTTCAACAAGAAAGCCA
>JAICRQ010000237.1 GCA_025966435.1 Anaerolineales bacterium
CTGCCTGTATAGGATGGGGAATTTCAATTCCTTGCTCGTGGAACGCAGACTTTACATTTAATAGCGCTATATCTTTTGCGTGCAGGGGATCGTTCTTTGTCACGTCGATCCAGAAGTTGGCATTCAACTCCAGGGCGTGATCGGTAAGGCTGTTGAATACGATGACCGGCTCGGGCTCGTTCACGAATCCGGGCACATCTTCAATGGCATCCAGGAGGATTTGACGCGCCCTGCCGGGCTCGGTCGTGTGGGACAGGTTGAGGCTGAGGTCGACCCGTCGATGGTTTGCACGGCTATAGTTGACGATGGGGTTTGCCAGTACCTCCGCGTTCGGCAGGATAACCACGCGTCCGTCGGCGGCTCGCATTTCGGTGGCACGCAGGTCGATCGCCAGTACGGTTCCGTCGAAGCCTTTCACGCCGATCGTTTCGCCCACGTGGAACGGCTGTTGGAGCAAAAGGATCACACCGGAGGCGAAATTTTTCATAATATCCTGCAGGGCAAAGCCAACAGTAAAACCTAAGATTCCAAGCCCCGCCAGAAAGGCGGTCACCTGGAAAAATTGTTGCAGGGCGGTGATGGTGCCAGCGACGATGATCGACCACAATGCCAGCTGCCCAAGGAGCTGAACCACGCCTGCAGGGGCTCGTCGTTTTTGAAGGACGCGCTTCAAGATATTGCTGATCAGGCGTGCGAGATACAAACTTAGGACAAAAATAACAAGTGCAGAAAGCAGCCGGGGGATGCTGGCGATAAAAAAAGCAAAGAACTGGTCAAGATAGGGTTGCATCGTCTCTCTCCTTCATAAGCTTTTGTGTATCTTAACCGAAAGCCGGGCGAGAGTAAACAGGTACACAAGTGGATACGCAACCAAGTAACACCTGTCTACCTGTGTACTTGTCTGCTTTTGTACCTGTCTGGAGTAGAATTCCTCGCCCTGATATAATCCTTCCGATGCCCATTTTGGACTTACACACAATGGACGTTTTCAGCCGCAGCCCTGAGCAGACACGGCGGATTGGGATGGGGCTTGGCGCAGCCTTACAGACGGGCGATCTGATCTGCCTGCAGGGTGACCTTGGCGCCGGTAAAACCACCTTTGTCCAAGGGATTGCTCACGGGTGGGGCTCTCTCGACTCCGTCTCAAGCCCTACATTTATTATCGTAAATGTGTATCGACGCGGCGACGAAGCCCGCTTGTTTCACATGGATGCCTACCGGCTCGATTCCACGCCGGAAGCCGAGGAACTGGACCTTGATGCCATGCTGTCGCAAGGACCTTTGCTCGTCGAATGGCCCGAGCGGATGAATGGGCTGGTGCCGCCGGAACGTTTGTGGATACACTTGGAGCATACCGGGGCGGAAGAACGCGAAATGAAGTTCCACGCCAGCGGCAGCCGTTACGTCGAGCTGCTGGAAGTGGTCCGCAGGGCTGCTGATGGAGGCGACTGATGCTGCTGGCTGTGGATACCTCCACTGCGCAGGTGGGGCTCGCCTTGTATGACGGGGCACAGGTCATCGGCGAGTATGCCTGGCGGAGCAGCCAGCGTCATACGGTCGAGCTGGCGCCCGCGGTCTTTGAACTGCTCACACGCTGCGGGCTGACGATGGACGACGTCCGTGCTCTGGGGGTGGCGATCGGCCCTGGTTCGTTTACCAGCCTGCGAGTTGGGTTATCATTGGTCAAAGGCTTTGCCCTGGCGCGTGGGTTGCCGTTGATCGGCATCCCAACCCTGGACGTTCTTGCCGCCGCCCAGCCCCTCTCCAAACTTCCCCTGCTGGTTGCCATTCAGGCGGGGCGCGGCCGGCTGGCGGCGGGCTGGTACAAACGCTCCAAAGGTAGATGGAAAGTAAAGGAATCCGCGCGCGTCGTTACGGCGGAAGCGCTGTTAGAGGAAGTGCAGAGTCCTGTGATCGTGTGTGCGGAGTTAACCGCTGAGGGACGACAAATTTTGGCGGCGAACCCCCAGATCCAACTTGTATCGCCTGCGAATTCCATTCGCCGCCCTGCCGTCCTTGCCGAGCTGGCATGGACGCGCTGGCAGGCGGGCGATGTGGATGACCGTGCCACGCTCGCGCCGATCTATTTGCATGTTGCTGAGCCAATCCCGACATGAATCTTCGTATTCGCAAAATGACGGTGGATGATGTGCTCGCTGTTGTGGACCTGGATCAAAAGTCATTCAGCCTGCCATGGCCCGAACGCTCATTCCGCTTCGAGCTAACCGATAACCCCGCCTCACGCTGCTGGGTTGCGGAACTGGACGGAAAAGTCGTGGGGATGATCGTGGTCTGGTTGATCGTGGATGAAGCTCATGTTGCTACCGTAGCAACACACCCGGAATATCGCAGACAGGGAATCGGCAAGCGATTGCTGGCGCATGCCTTGCGCCATATGATGCAGGATGGTGCACGCAGTTCCTTCCTGGAAGTGCGCGCGAGCAATTTTGCCGCACAGGAGATGTATCGTAAATTTGGTTACGAAGCGGCGGGCCGCCGCCGCCACTATTATCGCGATAATGACGAGGACGCGATCCTCATGAATTTGGATTCGTTGTCCCTTGAGCGCCTGATGGTTGCCGAAGGACAAGCTACGCCAGATGCGGAGGAACAGAATGAGCGATGAGAAGAAGCTGGAAAAGCTCGCCAAGCAGATCAAGGTCTGCACCCGCTGTGAGCTCCATCGCTCACGTACTGAGGCCGTGCCGGGAGAGGGACCGGCTCAGGCCGAGATCATGTTCATTGGCGAAGGACCGGGAGCCAGCGAAGACAAGCAGGGGCGTCCCTTCGTCGGCGCCTCGGGGAAATTTCTCGATCAACTGCTCGAACAGGCGGGTGTAACGCGCACAGACGTCTTTATCACAAACGTCGTCAAGTGCCGCCCGCCAGGAAACCGCGACCCGTTACCGGATGAAGTCGAAACCTGTACCAGCAATTATCTCCAGAATCAGATCAAGATGATCAACCCGAGCATCATCGTGACGCTCGTCAGGCACTCGATGGGTCTGTTCTTCAAAGGCGCAAAGATCACGCAGATTCACGGGCAAATGCGAAAAGTCGATGACCGGTTTGTAATCGCCATGTTTCATCCTGCTGCCGCTTTGCACCAGCTATCTCTTAAGTCAACCATCATGGCAGATTTTGCCAAACTGCCCGAACTGCTCAAAGAGGCGCGTGCTGAGCTGGGGAAGGGCAAAGCGCCAAAGAAGAAACGAAAATGAAGCTCGGCAGATATTTCTATCTTCAGATCCTCATCCGAGATCGATGAGGGAAGGAATCAATATGTCAACCAAAGAGACCCTCGTCGAGAGTCTAAAAACGAAGCAAGCCCGGGTAGGAATCCTCGGGATGGGGTACGTCGGTCTGCCTCTGGCGGTTGTCTTCGCCGAGGCAGGATTCCATGTGACCGGCATCGACACCGACTCACGAAAAGTGGATTGCCTGAACAAAGGCGTTTCGTATGTTCCCGACATCAAGACCGAGACCGTTGAAAGATTGGTTAAGGCTGGACGCCTGACAGCCACCACCGACTTTTCTATTTTGAAGGAGATGGACGCGGTCAGCATCTGTGTTCCAACCCCGTTGCGTCAAACGGGTGACCCCGATATGTCGTTTATCCTCTCTGCTACGGACGAGCTGGCAAAGTACATGCACAAAGGGATGGTGATCGTGCTCGAGTCCACTACATATCCCGGCACGACCCGCGAAGTCCTGTTGCCGAAGCTCGGCGCCGAACGCGGACTAACTATCGGTGAGGATTGGTTCCTGGCGTTTTCCCCTGAACGCGTGGACCCGGGACGCAAAGACTTTACGACGATCAACACGCCCAAGGTGATGGGCGGGATCACCGAGGCGTGCAATGAAGTAGCTACGGCATGGTATGAGGGCGCTATTCAAACCGTCCATCGCGTCCGCTCCGCGGAAACAGCGGAAATGGCAAAACTGCTCGAAAACACCTTTCGCATGATCAACATTGGTCTCGTGAATGAGCTGGCGATCATGTGTGAGCGCCTGGGTGTAGACGTCTGGGAGGTGATTGACGCGGCGGCAACTAAACCATTCGGGTTTATGAAATTCACACCGGGTCCCGGGTTGGGCGGGCATTGCATTCCCATCGACCCGCTCTATCTCTCCTGGAAGATGAAGTCGGTTCATTACAATGCGCGGTTCATCGAGCTGGCTTCCGAGATTAACACGAATATGCCGCGCTACGTCGTCAGCCGTGTGATGGAGGCGCTGAACGATCGCGGCAAGCCTCTGAAAGGTTCAAAGGTGCTGGTGCTGGGTGCTGCCTATAAAGCGGATGTGGATGACGTACGTGAATCGCCGGCTCTGGATGTGATCGGTCTTCTCAAAAAGAAGGGTGGCATTGTGGAATATCACGACCCATACATCCCTCATATCCATCATGAGACAGACGGCTGGTATATGGACAGTGTGGAGGATGTGATGCAGGCTGTCAGAGATGCGGATGCTGTCGTCATTATTACGAACCATAAGGTATATAACTACCAGGAAATCGTCGAACATGCAGCCTTTGTCTTCGATAGTCGCAACGCGACCCGGGCCGTCGCACAGGGACTAGACCACGTTGTAAAGTTATAGTGCAGCGTAATGGGTTTATTTCTTAGTCCACTTGATCCTGGAGGGATGATTCCATGGCAAATTATTTAGTGACCGGCGCGGCGGGTTTCATTGGAGCGCGCACCTCAGAAATTTTGATCAAGGATGGTCATACAGTTGTTGGTGTGGACAATTTGAATGAGGCGTATGATCCGCGCGTCAAGGAGTACCGCCTGAACAGATTGCAGGCGCTGGAAGGCTTCACCTTTCACAAGTGGGATATCTCAGAGAAGTCCATTATTGATTACTTCAAGAATCACCAGTTTGATGGCGTGATCAATCTGGCTGCGCGTGCCGGTGTGCGCGCCAGTGTGAAGGACCCATGGGTATATGTGGAAAGCAATATGATCGGAACCCTCAACATGCTGGAAGTATGCCGGGCAACCGGGACGAAGAAGTTCATCGTCGCATCCACCTCCAGCATCTATGGGGAAGATCCTCCCTACCCGACGCCGGAGTCCGCTTCCAGCAGTAAGCCGCTTCAGCCATACGCTGCCAGCAAAAAAGGCGCGGAGGCAATGACGTATGCCTACCATCATCTCTATGATATAGATGTCAGTGTCGTGCGGTACTTCACAGTGTATGGTCCGGCAGGGAGGCCAGACCTCTCGATCTTTCGCTTTGTGCAGTGGATCAGCGAGGGGAAACCGGTGCGCGTCAATGGGGATGGTGAGCAATCGCGCGGTTTTACCTATATCGACGACATCGCGCAAGGCACGATCCTGGCGCTCAAGCCGGTCGGGCACGAGATTATCAACCTGGGCGGGCATGAAGTCATTACCATCAACAATTTGATAAAGCTGATCGAAGATGTGGTTGGTAAGAAAGCCATCGTCGAATATGGCCCGCCAGACCTGGCAGATATGCGCTCGAACTGGGCGGACGTCACCAAAGCGGGTGAATTACTTGGTTGGGAGCCTCAATTCAACATGCGCTCCGGGATTGAAAAACTGGTGGAGTGGTATAACGCCGAACGCGAGTGGGCAAGCCAGATCCAGACCCCCTGAGCTAGGCACTTCGCAATGCAGGATATATCGACGCTGGCAAGAAAACCCCATTCCTATCCGTGGCTGCCTTCTTTATTCGCGATAGCCGGTTTTCTGGTTTACATTTTCCACGCGCTGGAAATTGCCCGCACTCGGACGTCATTCCTCGATGAAGGTTTATATCTTTACAAGGGGTATCTCTTCGCCACCGGGCAGCAAATTCCCTTTGCCGATTATGGCGTGTGGACAAATCATGCCATCCTGTCCTTTTTAATCCCTGGCTATATCCAAAAA
>JAICRQ010000365.1 GCA_025966435.1 Anaerolineales bacterium
ACGCGGACGTGATCGACGCGGCAGGCAAACTGATTATGCCGGGCGGGATCGATCCGCATGTGCATCTGGATTTGCCCATGTTTGGCACGGTCTCATCAGATGATCACTACACCGGGCATAAGGCTGCCGCGGTCGGGGGGACGACCACTGTAATGGATTTCGTAGTGTTGGAGTCCGAAGGGTTTCAGCGCTCGGTGGAACTCTGGTTCCAGAAATCCGCCAAAGCCGCGATCGATTATTCCTTCCACATGAACCTGACAAGGTTCGACACGAAAATTGCCGCCGAGATTCCATCGCTCCGTGAAATGGGGATTACGACTCTCAAGGTCTTCACCGCCTATAACGGACGTCTGCGCATTGAGGATGGCAGTATCTTCAAGGCGATGCAGATTGCCAGGGACAATGGGATGCTGGTGATGGCGCATTGCGAAAACGGCGACGTCATCGAAACGCTAACGGAGCAAGCCGTAGCCGCCGGGCATACTACGCCTGAATGGCACTCGTTGACACGACCAGGTTGGGGCGCAGTTGAATCGACATTGCGAATAGCGGGCATGGCAGGCGCGGCGGACGCGAGTACGTACATTGTCCATATGAATATGGCGGGCGAAGTGGACATGCTTAAGTACGCACGCGAGCGCGGCGTCAAAGTAATGGGCGAGACGTGCCCACAGTATCTGTTTTTCACGATTGATGATCTGCGCCGCCCCGATGGTGCCAAGTGGATCTGCTCTCCGCCAATGCGCTCTGAAGAGGACAACACCCGTTTATGGGAAGGACTATCGCAGGGCATCCTGCAAACTATCGGCACGGACCATTGTCCGTTCTTCTATGATGGTACGCGTCCTATCATCTATGAGAGAGAAGAGGTCGCCATCCCTGGCAAAGAGCTGGGGAAGGAAGACTTTACAAAGATCCCAAACGGATTACCCGGTGTTGAGGATCGCTTGCCTGTGATGTGGACCTGCGGTGTGCGCACAGGAAAAATTACCGCCAACCAGTTCGTTGCTTACAACAGCACAAATCCCGCCCGAATCTTTGGCTTGCACCCGCGTAAAGGTGCGCTGCTGGCTGGCTCCGATGCGGATATCGTGATCTGGGATCCGGAAAAGAAAGTCACATATGGCGTAACACACACACACCAGCGCACGGACTATAACTTATATGAGGGCTGGGAATTAACGGGGATGCCTGAGAAAGTGTTCCTGCGCGGGAAGATAATTGTGGATGGTGAACAGTGGCTGGGCAAAGCCGGGGATGGTCAATTTTTGAAACGCGACGAGGGCGAAGTTTTGTAAAGGAAACAATGCCGAAAAATAAACCTGTTATTCACTGCGACGCCCTAGTCGTCCACTGCATGGATTACCGCCTGCAGAAATTCCTCCAGCCGTGGATCACGGTGCGATTTGGATACGATAATTTCGATATCATCTCCCTGGCAGGGGGCGTGCACGATTATGAAATGGTTCTCAAGTATGTCCAGCTTGCAGTGCAGATTCACACAATTAACACGGTCTGTTTGATCAATCATGAAGATTGCCGCGCCTACGGACGTGAAGGCACCTATAAACGTCACCGTCATGACCTATCAGATACGTGTTCCAAACTCCATGCCTTGTTTCCTGATCTTAAGGTAGAGGCGTTTTATCTTCACCTGGATGGGACGTTTGAACCAATTAAGTAATATGGCTATCTTAAGCGACGTCCTCGGCGGCTTGAGTTTTAAGTAGCAACTCCTTTAACCTTGGATGATCTGCATAGAAACCGCGATGTGTTTCCGGCAGGAGCGCCGCGATGTGGCACATGATCTCATCTGTATATTGTTTTAGAACCTCATCGCGGTTCTCTCTAGGCAGAGGCGGTAGGCTGAAAGGTATCCCTGCGGTCACGACAATGTGAGAGCGGCGCAGTCTCTTGAGATGATCGAGCAGGCGTTTATCTTCTGTGCCTACAATCCCTACCGGGATAATCGGGCGCCCTAATTTCGTCGCAAGATAGCTGACGCCCGGTCTCGCCTCGATCAGCGCGCCAGTACGCGAACGCGTCCCTTCCGGGGCGATGACCAGGATATTATTCTTTTGCATCAGCGAAATGATTTTCCGCAGGGCTTTGATATCGGGGTTAAAACGGTCGATAAAGATGAAATTGAAGTGCTTTCCTACCCAGCGAAACAAACCCACATCCTGCCATTTTTCACCGATCACCACGAACATATCCCAGCGATTCAGCGCGTAGAACGCAATCGGAACGTCCGCAATGCCGAGGTGATTGGTTGCAATCACAAAGCTCGTATCCTGAGGAAGATTCTCGTACCCGCGAACTTCGACGCGGGCAATAAGATTGAACATGAGACGAATCAGCCCGCGGATCAAGTATTTCATGTCAGTTTTTCAGGAGCTCTTTCAAGCGCGGATGATCTGCATAGACGCCGCGATATTTTTCAGGAAGCAAGGCCGCGATCTGGCACATAATCTCATCAGTTGCGGCGCGCAATGCCTCCTCACGCCCCTTCCCTTTGGGGATGTCAATATACATGAGTTCGGCTGCCGTCACGGTGATCTTCGAACGGCGGAATCGTTTCAAATTCTCCAGGATGACCCGGTCCTCGGTCCCGGTCGCCGCGACGGGCAGGACTGGATACCCACTCTTGCTTGCCAGGAATGCAACACCCATCTTCGCCTCCTGCAGCGCCTCGGTTCTGGAGCGCGTCCCCTCGGGCGCGATCCCTAACAGACCGCCCTGTTTCATGCGGTCCAGGATTTGCCGGAACGCGGCATAATCTGCATCGAAGCGATTGAGCCAGACAGCATTTACTGCCCGCCCGATCGCGCCGTACAGAGGGTGATCTTTGTACTTTTCTGCCATCGGTATAATAAGATCTTCCCGCTCAAGGATACAGAATAAGACAGCGGGGTCGAGCCGCCCCAGATGGTTGGCAGCGATAATCACATTTCCCTCCGGCAGTTTTTCAATCCCATTGACCTCGATGTCCGTGGCAAGCTTCATAAAAAAACGGATGATGGCTCGCAATGTTCTATATTTCATAACCCAATTTTACAACACGCGAAGCAGTCCGGTGGATAAGCAGCCCTATGGAAATCAGACAGGCGGCACGCTACGCCGCCGCCGGTCTGATAGAAAATCTCACCCTATTTCCACAAGTAGTCGTTGGAACCCTTGCTCTTTGACCTCTTCTCTGCGCCATATTTATCGAACATCCGCTGGAAGATCATCATATCCCCGGGAGCCATTTGAACGATTTCAAAGCCGACGTTATACGTATTGGGGTCCACATGGTCCGGGTGACACCACTTGCTGCGCGCGACAAACGCCATGGAATTCTTATCCGCGACGTCTGATGTCAACTGGATTTGCATGCGGAAGTCCTGCCCGGCCGGGATTTGTTTTGAGGTATCCAGCCGAAAGCCTCCTGTGCTGATGTCCGTCAGATAGCCAATCAGCTGCTTGCTCAATTCGTCCGTCACCTGCATGTAGTAGGTGAAGTCGCGACGAGCAATTTTACGTTTATCCGCAGGACTGCTTCGCTGGTCAGGCATGAGATTCGCTCCTTTCTTTCCCTTAAGTATATGGCGAATGGAAGCAAGATTGCATAGTAAAAAAGTAACAGAATTTTTATTCTGCCTTCAAAATATGTGTCAGGATCGTCGCGCCAGAGCCGCCGATATTCTGCGCCATGCCGACTTTCGCGCCATCTACCTGCGTGCCGTTGCACTCCCCGCGCAATTGCTGGGCGACCTCCACGATCTGATACATCCCCGTCGCGCCGACGGGATGCCCGCGTGCTTTCAGCCCACCGCGGGTGCAGATGGGGATGCGCCCGTTGGGTCCGATCTCGTCATTGAGCCCGAGTCGCACACCCTGGCCGCGTTCGGCGAATCCGCAGGCTTCGAGGGAGAGAGCAGACATGATCGAGAACGCGTCGTGCAGCTCAAACACATCGATATCTTCCGTCCCCACATTTGCCATTTCATAGGCGCGCTTCGCGGATTGATATGCCGCCAACAAGAACAATGGATCCTTACGCGAGTGGACGGCAATCGTATCGGTCGCAGAGGAGGAAGCAGCGATCGTAATGCGCGGTTTTCCGTTCAACGAGGCGACCTTTTCTGCCGGGACGATCACAACTGCTGCGGCGCCATCCCCGATCGGAGAGGCATCCAACAGGTTCACTGGCGTAGCGACCATCGCAGATTTTTCGAACTGTTCCACAGTAATCTTCTGGTGCAGGCGCGCAAAGGGATTATG
>JAICRQ010000107.1 GCA_025966435.1 Anaerolineales bacterium
CGCTGTAATCAATTATCCGAATGAATATCCCTACACGCGTGTGACGGAATTCAAACACCTGACTGGGCAAACGCATGCGAAGACAACACTGGTCTATGAATATCCGACAGCGAGTGGCGATCCGTATTATCCTATCCCGCGACCTGAAAACGCTCAGTTATATGCCCGTTATCAGACACTAGCGGCTCAAAAACAAGGCGTTCATTTTGCCGGTCGTCTGGCAACTTATAAGTACTACAACATGGATCAGGTCGTAGCGCAAGCACTCACCCTCTACAGCAAACTCCAAGGACTAGAGCGAACAAAAGCTGCCAGCGAATATACGTTGCATTATGTGCCAGTAAAACTATCGGAAACAGGGAAGAAAGGATCATCTTCCCTGGGAGCCTAACTAAAACCGAATGTTGGTAAGTTCTGCCTGCCTTTAGAAGAATAAGCCGGGATTGAATCCTTGTGGCTTCAATCCCGGCTTATCTAGTGAATCATGGGAGGATAAACATTGTGGCATTTTCCGTACATAAAAAAAACATTAGTAATTGATGGAACACTTTCTCCTCTTTTATAATTATTCTTGCAAGTATTGCGGATAACCAACATTTGTTACGGAGAGAGTTTTGAGCCTATTTGATTCGTTTTTCCTGGCAGGTTTTGAGTCTGCCTGCCACATCAATCGGACTGGACAGCGTCTGAATATGCTACAGTGCACGCAGCACGACTGCCAGGTGTCCAGCGATTACGAGTTGCTGCGAAGTTTCAACATCCGAACGGTCCGTGATGGGACGTGCTGGCCGCTCATTGAACGAGAGGGCACATTTGATTTTTCGTCCCTTGCCCCTATGGTAGAAGCCGCTAACCGGCATGATATGCAGGTGATTTGGAATGTGCTCCATTACGGCTGCCCCGACGATGTAGATATCTTTTCGCCATCCTTCGTGGATCGTTTTGCGAGATATTGCACCGCCCTGGCACGCTACATCGATGACTCTACAGATCGGGTACCCTTTTATACACCCATCAATGAAATTTCTTTTCTTGCCTGGGCGGCGGGAGATGTGGGATATATCCATCCCTTTGAGATCGGGCGAGGGCTGGAGTTAAAGCGTCAGTTGATTCGAGCGGCCATCGCGGGGATCGAAGCGATCTGGCAGGTAAATCCACGAGCACGCATCGTGCAAGTGGAACCGGTCATTCACGTCATTCCTCCGCACAATCGTCCTGACCTGGCAGAGCGCGCCGCCGCGCAACGCGCCGGCCAATTTGAAGCCTGGGATATGATGATTGGTCAGGTAGAGTCTGGGCTGGGCGGCCAACCGAAATATTTGGATGTTATGGGACTTAACTATTATCACTCCAACCAGTGGGAGCATCCCGACGTGCGGCTTCGTTGGGAAGATAACCCGCGCGATGAGCGTTGGGTTCCTCTGCACCAATTGCTGGATGAAGTGTACCAGCGCTATCAACGTCCGCTTTTTATTGCGGAAACCAGTCATTTTGGTATTGGACGAGGACCATGGCTCCGGGAGGTCGCCGATGAAGTCAGACAAGCCATCATCCAGGGAGTGCCCATCGAAGGCGTAACCATTTATCCCATTATTGACCGGCCCGACTGGGATAATCTTGATCATTGGCATAACAGTGGGCTGTGGGATCTCGTCCCCGATGAGCAGGGTGTATTACACCGTGTCCTCAATGAAGATTACGCAGCCGTGTTGCAGGAAATTTTGCAGGAGGATTTGATTCCTACACGATAGTAAGGATTTCTGATGGAGCAAATTTGCGAATAAGCAACCACAGATGCACGATCCATATCAAAACAATCCCGGTTGAATCTACGCCGGGATTGTTTTGATAATTAGGAATGCTTCCAATTCAGGACGTATCCGGCTTGGTGCGCTAGCTCGGGAGCAGTTGGGTTTGATGGATCAGGCAATTAAGTTATGGTTTGCGGCGTCCAAGTGGGACCGTGGACGATGGGCTTCCCGTTGACCCAGTCGAACTTATCGATACACATCCGGCGAGCGGTCATGCCGGGATCCCAGGCGTGGTAGACAATATATTCCTGATCACTATCTGGCGAGGTTGTAAAAGAGTTGTGCCCCGGCCCAATGACGCGACCTGGCACAGAGCGTAACAACACCTGCTGGTGAGTGGATGGCAGAGAATAAGGGCCGATTACATGATCTGCAACTACATAGGAGATCCCATAATTATCCTGTTCCCATGCGCCTCCACTGAAAAAACAGTAATAACGATTGTTATGGAGGCGAAGCGCTGCGCCTTCAATCGTGTACCAATCATAGACAGCACCATACATAGAACGCTGGGCTTTGAACAATTGCCAGTCGGCATGAGGGCGAATCACCACACGGGGTTCACCGGCAAGTGTGCACATGTCCAGCAGCCGGTCGACGACAATTCCGGTTCCGACGCGGTATGGATCGTCTAGGGTCAGAAAATCTTGTGAATAAAATAGATACCATTGTCCATCCGAATCCTGAAATGGATGGGCATCGATCGTGAAGGGTTGATCTGGCACCAATACTTTTCCCGCGTCCTGAAAAGGCCCCAGTGGACTTGTGTGAGTTGCCACTCGCAGTTGGTGATCTTTCCCGTCAATGCCATGTGCTGAGTAATACATGTAAAAAACCCCGTCCTGATGGGCCACTTCGGGCGCCCAAAATTCATCCCCTCCCGACGGGATTAGGGACCAGCCATTTTGCTTCCAGTTCACTAGATCAGCCGACTGTAAAACGGGAAAAGGCCATCCTTCCGGGGAAAGAGATCCGGTTCCGTAAGCATAGTAGTAGCCCTCATGCTGCAAAACAAACGGATCGGCCATATATTGATCAAAAACAGGGTTCTTGTAGTGGGTACGCATACTTGTAATTCTCTACATCCTTATCTTAATCGGATTTTCGGACACAGTTTGGGCGGTTGAGAAATCTATTTTACCGGTTGTTCTGTATCCCACGATGACAAAATTGCAATCAAGGGAAACAACGCAGGTATGTTTCTGTGGCAAGGAACGATTTATCGTGTATCATAGCCACACACATCCTGCAAACACCGCCGCCGATTCTTCCATTGATGGAGTCACCTTCATGTTCGACAGCCTTCACGAAATCGCCGTCGCAAAATTTCGGGAACGCTTTGGCGAAGCCCCTGCCCATGTCGTTCGCGCGCCGGGACGCGTCAACCTGCTGGGCGAGCATGTGGATTACAACGACGGGTTCGTCCTGCCGATCGCGATCGATCGCGCCACGTGGCTGGCATTCTCTCCCAGTAAGACTGATCAGACTACGCTTACCGCAGCAGATTTGATCGAGGAGGTTTCGTTTCATCCCGAAACGCTTTCTGCCAAAACAGATGCGGAAGGCAAGCCCTTGCCTGCATGGGCGGTGTATCCTGCCGGGGTGATGTGGGCATTGAAGGAAGCGGGACTTGAGACACCTGCTCTCAAAGGACTCTATACCTCCGATGTGCCGCAAGGCGCCGGGGTAAGCTCTTCCGCTTCGGTGGAGATGGCATTCGTCCTTGCCTGGCAAACGCTTGGGGGATGGAGTCTCCCGCCTATGGAGCGCGCCCTGCTCGGTCAGAAAGCGGAAAACAAATACGTTGGCGTCAATAGCGGCATCATGGACCAATTTGCCAGCGCCTGCGGGGAACAGGACCGCCTTCTATATCTCGATTGTCGTTCCCTGGAATGGCATACTCTGCCGTTGCCGCAAGAGGTTGCCATTATCATTGCGGATACCAAGATGCGCCGCACGCTGACCTCCGGTGAGTACAACAAGCGCCGGGCGGATTGTGAGGAAGCAGTGCGCATCCTCAGTGGAACATTACCGGGCATTCAATCTTTGCGTGATGTCCCTGTGAAAACTTTCAATCAGCATGCTGTTCGATTACCGGAGCAGGTCGAGAAGCGGGCACGTCACGTTGTGGAGGAGATCGAGCGAACGCAGCGCGCCATCCCTTTGCTTGAACAGGGAGATATGGCTGAGTTTGGCAACCTCCTTAATCAGTGTCATGCCAGCTTACGTGACTTGTATGAGGTTTCCATTCCCGAGCTGGACGTCATGGTCGAGATTGCGCAGGACCTGCCGGGTTGTTACGGGGCGCGTCTTACGGGAGCCGGGTTCGGCGGATGCACAGTCAACCTGGTGGCGCGGGAGCAAGCTACCGCGTTTTCCAGCGCCCTCGCCCTAGGATACGAAACGGAAACAGGTTTCCCGCCCGAGATCTATATTTGTTCTGCGAGCAAAGGGGCAGAGCTCATCTGATCTGCTTTCAGCGAAACAATTCCACCGACAGGTAAAATAGACCTGATGACTTCCCAACTAAAATCGTTCATCAGAATTTACGGCAAGGTCTTTGGCTTGCTGGCAACCATGGCACTCGGCGCTTTCTTCCCGCAAGCCCATGTTTTTTCCATCCTGATTCAATATTTGTTGATGGGGATGTTGTTCTTATCCTTCCTGGATATTAAGTTCACACCGCAGACCTTTCAAAAAAGTGTTCTATGGGTTTTGCTCGCAAACCTGGCAGTCGCGTTCCTCAGTTATGTTCTGTTGATCTCCTTTGGCAGCACCTTTGCATTGACAGCTTTCATGACGGCGATCGCGCCGACCGCGATTGCCGCCCCAGTCATTATGAGTTTTATCCGCGGAGAAATCGAATACGTCATTGCTGCCGTGCTCGTGACGAA
The DNA here is from genome assembly GCA_025966435.1 of Anaerolineales bacterium. Classification (GTDB taxonomy): domain Bacteria; phylum Chloroflexota; class Anaerolineae; order Anaerolineales; family Villigracilaceae; genus Defluviilinea. Next base: position 4,706 of record JAICRQ010000107.1, read on the forward strand.
TCTATCCAGCGCTATCGTGATCCCCGTGACGTTACCGTTCCTGCTCGGCGCCGAAACACAGCTGCAGATTTCCGTCTGGGAAGTGTTGCAGCCCGTGCTGGTTGTAATGTTCGTGCCGCTGCTTCTCGGGCAAGCCGCTTCCTACTTGCCTTCTGCGACACAAGGGTTTCTTCGTAAGGGAAAACAATTCTCGTTTGTGATTTGGCTGATCAATCTGTTTCTTATCAGCGCTAACGCCTCCAATTTTCTTCGCAAGGAAGACGCCGGTTCCCTCTCCACGCTGGTCGTCATCGCGCTGATCTCCCTGATGCTATGTATTGTCAATTTCGGGCTGGGCGCGCTGCTAGGTGGGAAGCAGAACTGGCAAGAAGCCAGCCAATCTCTCGGGCAAAAGAATCTCTCTTTCGTCATCTGGATCGCCCTGACCTTTATCAATCCGCTGGTGGCGATGGGACCCACATTCTACATTTTGTACCATCACCTGTATAACTCGTGGTCGATCTACCGCTTCGAGAAACGGCGCAACGGGTGAAGACGGGCTTTATCATCGTGATGGGGGTGGCAGGCTCCGGTAAGACGACCGTGGGAGAGTTGCTCGCGCAGCGCCTGGGATGGAATTTTTACGACGCGGATGCATTTCACCCCGCTGATAACATCGCAAAAATGGCGAATGGAACTCCTCTGAACGACGCCGACCGCGCCCCGTGGCTGGCTGCACTCCACGCCTTGATTTCGACCTCCCTGAAAGAGAACCGACCCGCTGTATTAGCCTGCTCGGCACTTAAGGAAAACTACCGTCAGGAATTGTTGAGGGAAAATGAAGGTGTGCAGTTCATCTATCTCAAGGGCAGCTATGACCTCATCTGGTCACGCATCTCTAGTCGGAAAGACCATTACATGAAACCGCAAATGCTCCAGAGCCAGTTTGAGGCTCTGGAAGAACCGGCGGACGCCTGGACGTTCGATGTAACCCTCCCCGTGTCTGAAATTGTGGATGGAATTGTCCAACTAGTCGAGTGATCAGTTCCCATATCTCAGAAGATAATCCCAGCACTGCTCTCTTCATCTGAAAGGAAAAACAAAATTATCCCGCAGTCGTATGCTGCGGGATTTACTTTGTATCATTTTGTTAGCTTACAAAATAATTACCTTACCAACCTGATAAGTAATTCGTTTGGTCAGGGCACTATACTTCGTTCCAGAATTCAGTATTCACCCGACTATCAAGACTGTAAGTCAGTGTTGGCGGTCCCACGTAACGGGTAGTACAACTCCTCGTGATGGTAGGATCAAAATGGCAGTTATCCAAGAAATCTTAGCTCCTCGAACCCCTGGCAGCCGCGTGCGTGTGCCAATCCGCATCAAGATTACGATTCCGTATCTGCTCTTGTCTATTATCCTGGCTGCCGCGGCAGCCTACATTATTACGCAGCTAATCGTCGAAAATGTGGAGGAACGGTTCAATAAGCAATTATATGAAGCGGGGAAAATCTCTTCCGAACTCAGTGTGACCTATGAATCTCAGCTACTGGAAACCGAACGGCTGCTCGCCAATGTAGAAGGTGTGGCAGCCGCTCTCCGAGTGAACGACTCGGATGCTCTGCGCGCCCTTACCCTAGGGATCATTGCCAACGATCAACAGGAGGCAGTGGAATTCTTCGATCAGTATGGGAATCATGTCCTTTCCGTCCATCACCGCCGTGGCGGAAACCCTGAAGATTACTATTTCTCCAGCGGCGGGCAGTCCGCGTTTACCGAATTGGAACTCGTACACAAGGTGCTTGCTCAGGAGAGTGATGGGCGAGGTGATAAGTTTGCCGGTCTGGTAGATACAGACTTAGGCAAGGTACTTTACGTTTCAGGTCCTATCCATGATTCGCAGGGAACCTTTGCGGGTGTCGTGCTGGTGGGAAGGTCATTGGAAAAGTTCTCCATGGAAATGCGTTCCAAGACCTTTGCACAAATCACATATTATGATCGTACCGGGCATGTCATTTACAGCACCCTGCCATCTCCCATGGATATAGCTCCGGAGCTGGCTGCACAGACCATCTCGTTCAAAGACATTCAAAGCACGCGCCGGGCTCTGCCGAACCAACGCGACCTTAATGTCGCGAACATTCCTTTTGCTGAAATCCTGGGTTCCTGGGAGGTGCGCGGAGATCAGGAACTAGGCGTCCTTGGCGTAGCCCTTAGCCAGAATGCGGTTGTCCAGTCTTCCACAAGCTCGCGCTGGCGTATCTTCTTCCTGGTGGCATCGGCAAATTTCCTTGTCATCCTTGTGGGAGTTCACCTTGCCAACAGAATCACCAAGCCTTTGCTCCAGCTGGTGCAGGCTTCGATGACCGTATCGAAGGGGAATCTGGATGTCCAGGTGAAGTCGGAAACCAACGATGAGATTTCGATCCTGACCGAATCCTTTAATGCGATGGTGGCAAGCCTCAGCCAATCGCAAAAAGATTTGATCAATGCCTATGACAGCACCCTGGAAGGGTGGGCAAAAGCGCTGGAACTTCGCGATAAGGAAACAGAGGGTCATTCTGAGCGAGTCACAGATTTGACAGTTAAGATAGCCGAAGCGGTGGGAGTTTATGGAGAAGCATTGATCAATGTTCGTCGAGGCGCTCTGTTGCATGATATTGGGAAAATGGGCACTCCAGATGCGATTTTGCATAAAAACGGTCCACTGGATGAGAGAGAAAGGCAAATTATCCAGCAGCATCCGCAACATGCCTACGATATGTTGAAACATATCGATTACCTGCAAGCTGCGTTAGAGATTCCGTATTGCCACCATGAGAAATGGGATGGAACGGGATATCCACGCGGTTTGAAAGGGGAAGCTATCCCTCTTTCCGCAAGATTGTTTGCCATCGTAGATGTGTATGACGCGCTCATCAATGATCGCCCTTATCGAAAAGCTCTCCCGTCCGACGAGGTGATTGCCTACTTAAAGAGCCAGAGCGGGTCGCATTTTGATCCGAACGCTCTGGAAGCGTTCCTGAAAGTTCTGCCAGCAAAATGACCAGAAAGGTGACCAGGGATTTCACAGGGTTGGATGCTAGACAGCCGACAGCCCCGGCTGCTTCGCGCCGCATGTTCAATATCGCGGCATGCCTTCTGGTGCTTTCCCTTGGACTCTTCCTCATCCAGCTTGTAAATTTTGGAACGTTTCATGCGAAAGCCAATGGAGCAGAAAGTTTGCCGGTTTCGATTCGTGCGACTGCTCAGGCAGACTACAGCGGTGAGCAGCGTGCGTCCTCCATTCCGCCCATTGACGAAAGTATTCTCAGACAGATTATCCAGGATATCCCTGCAACAGGCGCTCCGTGGGATCGCATGGGGACCCTGCAGGTTGCCCTTCTGTCACCCGTGCCCACCATGACAGCCGATTATCGATTGCCCGCCACGAACACCCCTCTCCCAACACTGACCAGTATAAGCCCTACAGCTGCAGCACCTACTACAAGGATTACCTTTGTGGTTCCAACCCGCTTCGTTGCCCCTCCCTCTACGACAGTTTATACCTATCCAACGTATGCGCCCCCCGTCCCGACTTCAACCAGACCTCCCAAGCAAGCCACCAAGACGCGAATACCCTCTTCTATATCCACCCAGACCCCCTCTGCCACTATCACATTCACGGCAACTGCATCACAAACGCAGACGCCTACCCATACATCAACCAGTACGGTTACACCTACTCAAACTCCGACATTCACCGCGACGTCCATGCCAACCGCAACAGTTACACTATCGCCGACCCATACAAATACAGCAACAACTACTCCAACGTTCACGGAAACGAGCACTACTACGCCGTCCTTCACATTTACTTCTACCGTTACAATGACGCCTTCCCTGACTGCCTCGCCGATCTATACAGCCACAGATACGCCATCCCCCACTGCTACACAAACTGCAACGCTTACTCCCTCTTCGACGCCAACTCAAACATCGACGTTCACCCCAACTTCGACATCAACGGCTACTCAAACAACTACACCAACCTTTCCCCCAACATCAACGGTGACATTGACTTCGTCGCCAACCCTTACTTCAAGTCCGACCCAAACATCCACTCCTACTCAGACGGCGACTTCTACGCCGACATTGACGTTCACGGTTACGCCTTCCGAAACGCCAACAAACACTTCTACTTTCACCGCTACGTCTACCGAGACTTCCACACCAACTTTTACCCCGATGCCAACCGCGACTCAGACTCCGACGGCTTCGCATACAGCAACTTATACAACCACGCCTTCGGCAACAAATACACTTACACCAACATTCACCTTCACGCCGAGCTTCACATCCACCAATACACCGACGTTGACTCCCTCTTCTACCTATACCCCAACACTGACCTTCACGCCAACGTTCACATTTACACCTTCCTCAACGCCTACCCCTGGCTCACCCGCCTGTTA
>JAICRQ010000217.1 GCA_025966435.1 Anaerolineales bacterium
CAGGAATCCCTACTGTGTTGGTTCTCAGTGGTGAAACGCACAAAGACGACGTGCCAGCGTCACCGCATCAGCCGAGCTACATCTTCCAACATTTGGGAGCAGTCGCGGATTATCTGATCAATCGTGAAAAATAACAATCTATGATGTACACCATTGACGACCTGGATACACCTTCGCTAATAGTCGACCTCGATATCATGGAGTCCAATCTCGCCCGGATGCAAAACTACTGCAACCGATATGGGATTGGGTTACGACCGCACATCAAGACTCATAAGATCCCAGCCCTTGCCCAGGCACAAATGGACCTGGGTGCTGTGGGGATTGCCTGCCAAAAAGTGGGCGAGGCAGAAGTGATGGCGGATCATGGATTAGTAGACATCATGATTCCCTATAACATCCTGGGGCAGCGTAAACTGGAACGGCTTGCCGCGTTGGTACGCCGGGCACACATTATCGTTTCCGTTGACTCGGTAGATGTCGCACGCCCAATGGGGGAATACTTGCACCGGCAAGGCCTCAACATCAAGACGGTGATTGAGCTGACAAGCGAATTGAATCGCTGCGGCGTGACAAATGCTGGCTCCGCGCTGGATCTGGCACGTGAGATCGATCATATTCAAGGACTGGAGTTCCAGGGCGTGATGGTCTATCCCTCCAGCGCGCAGTCAATGCAGCTCGTCACGGAAACAGTCGATCTGCTGAGATCCAACAGTCTCCCTGTGAATATGATCAGTGGTGGAGGAAGCCCAACAGCGTTTCACTCGCATGAGTTTCAAGGCTTAACTGAAATTCGGGCAGGAACTTATGTTTTCAATGATGCGAGCTATTTGCGAAAGGGAGTCTGTACACTGGAGCAATGCGCGTTGAAAGTGATTACAACTGTGATCAGTGCGCCCACAGCGGATCGTGTGATCATTGACGGGGGGAGCAAGACGTTCTCTTCCGATATGGGCTACCCAATGGGTTACATCCTTGAATACCCCGAGGCACAAATCTATCAGATGAGTGAGGAGCACGGATTTGTGGACGTCGCTCAGTGCGCGCATCGGCCCAAGGTTGGAGAACGATTGACCGTGATTCCCAACCATGCCTGTGGGACCATCAATATGCATAACGAGTTGATTGGATTAAGGGGGCAAAACGTAGAAGCCCAATGGGAAATTACAGCACGCGGCAAAATTCAATAGCCAGATACATTCGTTCAACGATTAAAAAGAAAACAACTTGTCCCGTGCTTTGCGCATATCTGACAATTGGCTCAGGCCTTCATACACGCTTCTCATATCGCACAGAACTCCCGTCACTGCATGATCCTGCTTGGTGCACATTATGCCAAAATGCATTTCAGATCCTCCTTGATGAGGAAACCATAAAAGCACGGTGGTTGGGGGAATTTTACTGTGAGAACCAGCGAAAGCATATGTAAATCAGTTTCTGTCTAATGAAATTCCTATCAATTTATTCAATGGAGGCTATGAAGGAAGGACCTTATTGAAGGGCACTTCTCTCATTAATCCAACTTTTGATTGATTAATACATCCACCTTTCTCTTGATGACACCCGAATAGAAGTGTTCTACACTTCCTTTATCAAAATCCATGTATCAAAGAGAAAGGAAAAAATGAACACAACCCTTTGGATTGGACTGGTATTTATCCTTGGCGGGGCAGTTATCCTGCTCAATCAACTTAACATCCTGCCTTTCGAATTGAACTGGTGGGCACTCCTGATCCTTTTCCCCGCCTTTGGCACACTTGTCAGCGCATACAACCGCTACCGTTCCACGAATGATGTATTTGAAATGGGTGTGATGGTCCCCGCATTGGTCGGTCTGTTCATGCTTCTGCTGTCCGTGAGCCTGCTTGTTAGCGATGCGATCGATCTCAACTTGAGGGTGTACTGGCCCATCATTCTCATTGTCCTCGGTCTCGGTTTGATCATCGGCCGCGGGCGAAGATCGTAAGCACAAATGATTGCAGGAGCGTTTTGTGGAATCCATTCTCGAAGTAAAAGACCTCCAAAAGAATTATGGTGATTTTGCCGCCGGCAAAGGCATCACCTATCAAAATCAATTTAGCAAGTAGAAAGGAAGAAAATGAACACAACTAATAGTGAAAAAAGTAGTGTCTGGCGAGGAATTGCCATGAATGAAAAAAGTACGGTCTGGCGAAGGATCGCCATGGTTACGCTTCTCTTGCTGGTGCTGGCCGGGCCTAACTTCGGCCCGCTTCCACACTGGCTCAGGGAGAGCTTCTCCCTTGAAGGGTCCATCACTGGCGTCCTCATTTGGTTCTGGGTAGCTTTTCTGATCATTCTGGCAGTCGTCTATAGGATGAGTAAGAGCACGTCGATTAGAGAATTTCTGACCTCCCACGGACTCGGTGCCCCTTCTGGAATCGGCGCGAACATCGCAGGACTCATCCTCGGAATCGTATGGGCGCTTCTATTCCTGTCCAGCATCCTGCAATTTGACCCGGATGCCAACCTGACACAGATCAATGGCTTCCGAATTCTTACCGCATTATTGGCAGCAGGCGGCGCCCTACTTGAGGATCTCATCACACGCAGCTTCCTGATGAATCAACTGCATAAAATCGGTTCCTCAAAATGGGTGCAGTTGGTTGTTCCCGCCTTGATCTTCGCACTTTATCACACGATCTGGGGCTTCAATGCCTTTTCCTTTGTCTTTAGCCTGGTGTACGGATTGTTGCTGGGAGGATTGTTCTTATGGGGCAAGCGCAGTCTTACCCCGGTGATTCTGGGGCACAGCCTTGTTGTGCTCATTTCGGAACCCTTTGCAACCATGCTCATCTTCCTTGCACCGGGTGCGTAGAAGTACGTTTATGACCCTGCGATTTCTGGAGCAAAACAACGCCAGATCTCGCAGGGTATAATGCCGCGATGACGATGTTACAACAAAGCAAAACCCCCGAGGTATGGGAACAATGGGATTGGTTATGGCATTTTTCTGCCTACGGCCTGCTGATCTTGAACGTCATATTTGTATACAATAGTGATCCAAGGATCATAAACTTTTCGTTCTTTCTTGTTCTTTCTGTGTTGCTGGGTTTGTGGTACATCCCATTTGTAAACATATCCACCTTACGCATTTGGGATCATCCGCAACGCGGCGTGCTTTATCTGGTTCTAGGATGGGCGATCTGGGGTGGCTTGATCTCACTGACCGCTGATTCGCTTTTATTGATAGGGATCTTCTTCCCACTGGTATTTAGCCGCTTCCCCATTCGCTGGGCCACTGGTATTACGTTTTTTCAAACCCTGGGCCTTTATTTCCTGTATATCCTGCTATATCCAACGGAGCACTGGCTTCTCATCCTCACGATCCTTTTGGGTCTGCTGCTCATCTCGACGATCATTGGTGCCTTTATTTCATCCATCATCTTACAGAGTACAGACCGCCAGCGTCTGATTGATGACTTAACTCGATCCCGGGCAAGTTTAATGAGAGTGGAACGGGAAGCGGGTCGACTGACGGAACGGCAGCGCCTGGCACGTGATATTCACGATACACTCGCCCAGCACTTTACATCCATCATCGTACATCTCGCTGCCGCAAAGCACAGCAACCCGGAATCGGTCCAATCAGAAGTTCAACAAGCTGAAGACGCCGCAAGGGAAGGGCTCGACGAGATCCGCAGAATCGTTTGGGACATGCAGCCTGAACAAATGGAAAAGGCTTCTCTTGTGGAAGCGGTTGAAGAACTGGCGGCACGCTGGTCGGCAGAAAATAGTGTACAGGTAAAGATGAACGTGACCGGTACGCCGCACTCTCTCCCATCCTCTGCCGAAACGGCACTCCTCCGCATTTCACAGGAGGCCATGCATAATATACATAAGCACGCGAAAGCGAAAAACGTCAATATTACCTTTTCGTTTATGGAAGATCTTTTTGTGATGGATATTGCCGATGATGGCCTGGGTTTTGAACCTTCAAACATCAAGAATGGCTTCGGAATGAAAACGATGCGGGACCGAGCGGAAGAATTAAGTGGAACCTTAACCATTGAAAGTGAGCGAGGAGCAGGAACAGCAATTGCTGTCTCTATTCCTATGAAAGAAGAACATGACGATTAAGATCATCATTGCTGATGACCACCCCGTGGTCCGCAGTGGGTTGCGGGCATTGCTTGCCTCGCAATCCGACTTTGAAATAGCAGGCGAGGCGAACAATGGCGAAGAGGCTGCCAGACTGGCAATCTCTCTCGTTCCCGATTTAGTCCTCATGGATCTGCAAATGCCCATTTTAGACGGCATCGGGGCAATAAAACGTATTCGAGACAGGTTGCCAAAGGCAAATATTTTAGTGCTGACTACGTATGGAACAGATGCAGACATCTTGCCAGCTCTCGAAGCTGGAGCCATTGGTTATTTACTAAAAGACACTCCCCCGGAACAACTATTTCAAGCGGTGCGCAATGTAGCAAGTGGCGAGATGGCGCTAGCGCCGCGTGTAGCAGAAAAAATAACGCAGCGTTTGGCAAATTCTTCTAAAAACATATTGAGCAGCCGTGAAATTGAAGTGTTAAAGCTTGCATCGCAGGGAAATCCCAACAAGGCAATTGCAAGGAAATTATTCATTACCGAAGCAACTGTTAAATCTCATTTCGTCCATATCTTTTCTAAATTGGGAGTAACTGACCGCACAGCAGCAGTGACCGAAGCAGTAAAAAAGAAGATCATTAAGATAGAATAGTTTTGTGAAATCCACACCCTTTACAGCGAAGAGGACGGATACCATGACTGCCTCCCAGCCATCTTCACGAGACATTTCTCGCAAGCTCGTGGCGCTAATCTTTGGCGCGAATTTCTTTGGTGCGCTGATCATCTTTCTGTATTTTTCGGTTTTCGATCCGCTACCTGTTGGTGGAGTGGCGGTTCGCTCGCTCGAAACCGAAGACATCGTGACCTTCGGGATCGCCGGTGTCGTGATATTTGTAGGGGCTTTTGCGATAATCAGCCGGCTAGGGCGACCAATCCAGAATTGGTTGCGGTTAATCGAGGCTGGCACGCCCGCTACAGAATTGCCGTCGAGTGTTGCCCGCTTGGTACTGATTTGGCCCCTCATTGTCGCTTCACTCGTGGCCGCGATCGGGCTGTTGGTGGCCATATTTTTCTCCATCTTGTACGATAGTCCGGGCAACTTCGTTGGCATAGCCATAAGCGGCGCCGTCACGACGACCGTCGTTTACTTTGGCACCGATCTGATCTGGCGTCAACAGGTACCCACCTTTTTCCCCGAAGGGAATCTGAGCGTTGTCCCCGCCTTTCGACTATGGGTACGGAGGCGCTTGTTGCTGGCCTTCATCCTGATTGGCGGGCTTACGCCAATCTTGCTCGTCATCCTGTCGGAGGTACGCACCCGCGCCTTGCTTGATGCCGAGAACCCCGAGGCAATTCTGGACAATCTCATCCTTGTGCAGTTATTCATCCTCGCAGTCGGCCTGGTCGCCGGTGTGATCACGGCCGTACTTGTCGCCCACGCCATTGTGGGGCCACTGCAGGTTTTGCAAGAGGCGATGGGCCGCGTGGAAAAGAACGAGCTTAATACCAGGATTGTGGTGACCACCAACGACGAGTTGGGATACCTGAGCGAGCGGTTTAACTCGATGACAGACGGGTTGCGACAGGGGGAGCGATTGCGGGAGTTATTTGGCCTTTACGTCAGTTCTGAAGTGGCTCAAGCGGCCGTGGAAACCGGGGCCGGTCTAGGTGGAGAGCTAGTCAACTGCTCGGTGATGTTCTCGGATATTCGTGACTTTACAACTCTCAGCGAACAAATGCAGCCCAGACGGCTGGTTGAACTGATTAACCGCTACATGACCGCCATGGTGTCTGTCATCGTCAATCATGGGGGCGTGGTCACTCGCTTTGGAGGAGACTCTATCCTGGCGGTATTTGGCACGCCCCTCAATCCCATGAGCGATCATGCAGATCGAGCAGTGAGGACGGCCATTGAGATGCGCCAGGCATTGGCAGCTTTCAATCAGGAGGAAACCGTCGCCCGCCGACCAATCATCGAGTCAGGGATTGGTATTGCCAGTGGGCCAGTCATTGCCGGCAATGTCGGCGGCAAAGAGCGTATCGAATACACGGTGATGGGGGATGCCGTCAATCTGGCCGCCAGGCTGGAGGACAAGACCAAGGATACCGGCTTTCCCATTCTTGTTAGCGACGAAACCTATCGGGCGCTCAACGAAGTTTCGGACGTGGGCGCTAGGTC
>JAICRQ010000216.1 GCA_025966435.1 Anaerolineales bacterium
AATTCAATTGGTCAATTGTTGGCTGGATCGCCGGACTGGTGTTTGTTTACCTCTTCGGTCTGTTTGAAGGTCGCGGGCAGGGATATAAGAGGCGAAAAGCTGAAGAGGAACAAGAAAGTAAGGAGCAACCGCCTCCATCTAATGCCACACCCGAAACCATCACCGTGGACGACCCTGGTCTCATGCGAATCAAGAACGAAAACGGATCGTTCGTCCTAGACCTGGATGGCAGACGCGTGAATCCGATCTCTTTAACTTCAGACCAACGCAAGCGGTTGATCGATATGCTGAATATTATGCGTCCATGGCTGGAGGGGCGCGCGGCACCCACGCTTCAATCCCCTCTGCGGACTACTCCGCCTCCCCCCTCCGCACCGCCGGCAACGGTCGAGGACCGTCTCAATGCCTTTGGTGGTCCGCCCCCTGAAAGCAAGCCTGTCCCTGCAAAGCCTGCATCACCTCCTCCCCAGCAGCCTCCTGCAGCGCGACCCGGTTCCACCACAAAAGACGATCGACCTGTCGCGCCAGCCAACAGCATTGTAGGGCAGATCGACACAATCCTGCAAAGCCGCCTGGCGGGCACGCACCTGGAAGGACGTGGAATCTTTCTTGCGCAATCCCCGGAGGGCGGCGTAGCCGTGTTTATTGGGCTAACACGCTACAACGGAATTGACGATGTCACCGACCCGGAGATCAAAGCCGCGATCCGCGCCGCGATCTCGGAATGGGAAAATAAATATACGCCGGGGCTGTAGCAAGTTATCTCGGCTGGTAACGCGCAGTTAGTATCGGACAGGGCGCTGCCTCCGCTACCTCTGCGGTCACATGCGGAGCATAATATTGCCGCAAGGTGCCTGCGCTATAAGACGACCCCATACAGGCCATATCATAATTCCCCTCCCGGAGTTCAGTCAGGATTTCTTCGACGACAATCCCCTGACGCGCAATCGCTCGCGCTTGGAGCCCCGCTTGTTGCGCCAGCTCCAGGGCTTGTCTTAAGCTGCGTCCCGGCAAGGTATCCGTTTTTGCCAGGTCTTTTGTTTGCCCGCGTACCCCGCGGTTTGCAGGATAATCCGGTTCCGTGGGCGGAATGACATGCAGGATGGTCACCTCTGCCTGATTGGCGGAGGCAACCTGTAGAGCAAGGCTCTCAGCCGCTGCCTCATAGCCCAGCCCGCCTGAACTGATCAAGATTTTCTTAAGCGGCAATCGTATCTGAGGCACGAATAGGATCGGTCCCTGAATCCGCTCCATGAGTGGGCGGATGGATCGCCCCGTCAGCAATCGCCTGATCTGTGTGCGTCCCAGCGGACTTACAGCAGTAATGTAGTTTCCACTGTTCGCTTTTTCCGGGATGATTCGTTCGGGCTCCCCATTGCGGACTTCGAGCGTGTAGCGCAATCCCTTTTCTTGAAACAATCCCACAGCGCGCTCGAAGACATCTTCCAAAGGATGATGATCATCGATCGCCGAAGGACTGATCACCTCGTTTACACCAAGAAGCGTGATGTCCATCTTCATCACTTCGGCAAGCCAGGCGCCATACTCAATAGCGAACCAGGTCCCTTTGAACCCATTGGTAGCAATCAATAACTCTGAGTCCATTAAAATCTCCGCGGACGGTATAAGATGACTCCAAGAATACCAGAGCCAATCAGCACATAGTGCGGGGCTATTCCCAAATACAACGCCAAAAAGGACAGAGCCGCCAGGATTACCGGCCGCCACTGGATGGATTTTGGGTTTGCCACTCGGAACAACTGCCATGCGACCAGCGCCAGCAAAACGACTATCGCCGGGGTCATGCCTTTGATGAATTGCTCCATCCATTCCTGTCCCTGAAACTGGACGAGGAGAGACGCCACGGTGAGCATAATCACAGTCGGGGGGATGATGGCGCCCAGCAGCGCTGCCAGCACACCGGGAACACCGCCGGAGTAATAGCCGATAAACATGGCAAGTTTTAATGCTTCACTGCCGGGCACAAGATTCGAGAATCCCACAGCCTCTACAAACTGCGGTTCCTTCATGATCTTGCCGACACATTCCTTATACAAAAGGCCAATCGAGGTCGGCCCTGCGGTGGTGAGCAGGTTGACCTTAAGAAAGATCCAGAACAAGCGGTACCAGAGTTGAAGCTTCAGTGGCTCATTCATCGGAAGGCAAAGGTTCCAATAATTCCAGCAGCAAGAATGACAAGTGGCGCCGGGACATCGAGAAGATATGCCACCAGGCTTGCTCCGCCAACCCCCACCGTAAGCCAATCGAATTCTCCTCCTGTGCCACTTTTCAAGACTTTCCAGGAAACGGTGAGAATAAGCACCGCCACCGCGGGGGTCAGCCCCTCTACAAAGCGGCTCAACCACGCCTCGCGCTGTATCCGGTGAAGGAACACGACCAGGGCAAACATCAGGATCGTCGGCGGGAGGATCGCCGCGAATAGGGAAACCAATCCACCAGGAACACCTGCCACACTGTACCCAACAAACATTGCCAGCTGCAACGCGTCGCTCCCAGGCAAAAGGGTAGCAAGCCCGATGGCTTGCACAAACTGATCTTCGGTGAGGAAATTTCCCACAGCTTCATTATAGAGAAGCCCCGTGGATGCCGCGCCCGAGGTGCTGAGAAGATTGATCTTGAGAAATACCCAGAAAAGAGTTGAGAGCATATCCACACGCCATCCTTGAAGTAATAACTATTCTGCGCAATATCCTGCTGATTAGCCGCTTTTTCCGGACAGAAGCCGCTACTACGTTGAATAGTGGACTTAATTGTAACGGGAAATAAAACAGGAGTGAAATGGTTCACTCCTGCTTATACCTATGAAAGTTCTCCGGCTCATAAACAATTTTACCTAATAACCTTGACTTGAAAACCCCGCGAAAGTTACACAACGCCGGAACTTGGTAGCAGACTTTCCATAGCCTTGGATGAGTCTCTACTTTGTTAGTTTCACCCTCATCACGTACTGATTTACTCCCCCAAAACGATATTTATATTCCTCATCCCCGCGCATGAAGTCGAACTCGTAGCGACCATTCTCGCAACACCACTGGATGGTGTGCGCCAGCAGCACCCAGCCCGGGGAGAGTTCCCTGTGCTCACTGCTGACACCGGAGTTGTAACCCCAGAGCTTGTTTTTGTAATCGAAGTTCAGGGAGGCGGCAGTTTTAGCTCCATCGATTTCCAGGAAACCCAGCCAGAGATAGCCCTGTTTGTGCGCGTTTTGAATGGTGGCGGTCATTTGCTCGCGCATGGCGGGATGCAGAAATTGCTCCTTTTCGTGAGACTGCATCATCAAATGGAAGAAGGCATCGATTTCCGAGTCGATATTCCCCGTCGTGTCGACGACATAAAAGCGGACGTTCTTCTCGCTCTCGGCGGCGCGGCGCATTTTGCGGCGGATCTCATGACGCTGTTTCTTGTCGATGCGAGCAAGATAGTCTTCGAACGATCCGTTCAGCGGGATACGCGGCGTGGGACGATAGATCTCCTCGTGATGAGTCCAGCCGCGCCTTTCAGCTTCTGCTTTGAGGGCGGCGAGGGTGGGAGAAGCATCGGGGATGTTATACCAATCGATAGCAGACCAGTGTTTATCGGATTGTGAGCTGAGAAAATCCAAAAGACCAGAGAAGAAGCGCGGTAAATCCGTTTCACGCACGATCAAATCCAGATAATCGGAAATCTCGATGCTGCCAACGAGCATGAGGGCCTGTTGTCCATCGTATTCGGCGATAAACAACGGCGCGATGCCGATCAGTTGATCGTTTTCCCTTGCAGAGATCAGAACCAATTTGGCGGTTTGCCATTCCCCGCCGCCGAGCGTCTTCCACCACTGGCTGAGATATTCATAACGTGAGAAAGGCGTATCGGCAATACTTTGCTCTACCAGTGCGTTCCATGACTCGGGGGTGATTTCTGAAAAATCCTGATGCAAAATAAAATCCATGAATAATTAGTATCCTCGATCAAGGTTCTGCACCTAGCGCAGTGCAGGTGTTGTCTATCATCCCGCACTGAAATTTTACCAGTATAATGATGGGGACCTTTGAGTATTCTTACGAAGTGGCTACGTTCAACTTAAACATCCTCCCTATTCATAGAAATAACGGACAGGAACTGGCAGAAATGCCCGGCTTGCTGGCCCTCATTCCGCCACGCAAGACCGCGCGTGGGCGCGAACGCGATCATTTCATCGCCTATCTCATGCTCTCGGGGAAGGCATCTCTGCCTTCTGCCGAGCTGATGCAGCTGACCAACGACGCCGCAGCCTCCTTTTACCAGACCCATGGACCTCTGACGTCTGCCATGCGCAAGGCAGCCGATCAGATCAACACCAAACTGCTTGAGCGCAACCGGTCGGCGTCGAGCCAGGGAGAATATGCCCTGGGGTTGCTTGTCCTTGCGGTAATCCGGGAGAACCAATGCACGTTATTGCTCAGCGGACCCACGCACGCGGTCTGGGTCAGCGATGGGCAATCGCGTCACATTCATGAGCCGGCGCTTTCCGGCAAGGGATTGGGAGCAAGCCAGAGCCTGACAGCGTACCTTTCACAGATCGAGCTGCACCCACAGGACTTGCTAGTGTTATGCGGGACCTTTCCAAGAGACTGGGAAGCCGACCTCCTGAACGAGCGTCCGCCTGCCTCTCTTGAAGCCAGTTACCGCAAGCTGACATTTACCAAAGGCGACCTTAACGCGATCTTGATCCAGGCACAAAGCGGACATGGAGTGATCACCGTCTTACGGCCTCAGATCAGTGCAGCGCGAAGTATCGCGGCCCAGCCAGATCCCTCTGTGGAGGAAACTGTCCCGTCGCAGGCCACGGTATTCGAGAATCCTGAAGAGCAGAAAGACTCACCTATTGCGTCCTCTCCAAATGGAGACAGCGTTCCCCATTCCCAGGAAGTGATTAGCGAAGAAAAGCTGGATGCGCTCGCGGATTTTGCCGCGCACATGGTTCAGCCTTCGGCGTACGCCATTCCTCCGCAGCCCGAGAGCAGGATACCCCTGCCACACGACGAGATACCATCTGCGACTTCCGGAGGGCGCGCATTTCCATCGTCCATTCCGCGTGCGAAGCCGGTGGAGCAGCCCGCAGTCGTGGAAGAGATAACAGCGGAAGACCCGGAAACGGCTTCACCTGTTGAGCCCCCTCCACCGCCCGGCAGAGCGCGCAGACGGAGACTTCGTTCGGCAGCTTCTGCCGAAGCGACACGTCAGGTAGCAAAAGCCATGGTCGGAGGAATCCAGACGGGACGCCGCGTGAACGATCGCATCGCTGGATTCCTGCAAACCTTTCTGCCGCGTCTCCTCCCCGGCTCGGATGCGAACCAGCCATTCTCCCTTCCGACCTACGCTCTGATCTTTATCGCCGTCGTGATCCCGGTGACGGTGGTCACAGTGGCGAGCATTGTCTATTTACGCTTCGGGCAGAGCATTCAATATGACGAGCTGTACGCCCAGGCCCTTAACGCGCAGTCACAGGCTGCCAGCGAGGCGGATCCGATCCGACAGAGGGATGGCTGGCAGCGTGTGTTGACCCACTTGAATGATGCTGACGAATATCGTGAAACGGAGGAGTCGAGACAACTGCGCAGGGAGGCGCAATTCCAGTTGGATCTCCTGATGGGAGTCGTGCGCCTTGAATTCATCCCGGGCTTTCCCAACGGTCTGGGAGATATGACACAGATCAGCGGTATGGCCGCCAGTGAAAGCGACCTGTATATGCTCGACGGGGCAGACGGCAAGATCCTTCATGCCGGCTTTACCGGTCAGAACCTGGCGCTGGATACTTCCTTCGAATGCCAGCCCGGCTCCTATGGGGGCTACCAGGTGGGACCAATCATCGATCTTCTAGCCCTTCCAAGGGTCAATGCACTTAATGCAACTGTGGTGGGTATCGATGCCACCGGTACTCTTCTATATTGCGCACCCGATCAAGTTCCCCAAGCCATTCCACTCCCGGCTCTGCCCAATACGAACTGGGGTCAAATCGCCTCCTTTGCCCTCGATAGCGGTAACTTATACGTGCTCGACGGACAGGGGCGCGCGGTCTGGGTTTTTGTTGGCAAGGATAGTGCCTTTGTTGACACTCCCTATTATTTTTTCGGCAATGAAATCCCCGCTACGATCGACAGCGCCATGGATCTGGCAGTCGTCGGCGATGACCTGTATATGCTGCATACCGATGGGCATCTCTCGACCTGCACGTTCAGCCGCATCTCCGGCGCACCCACACGTTGTCAGGACCC
>JAICRQ010000250.1 GCA_025966435.1 Anaerolineales bacterium
AAGGAAGCGCTGGACAGTGCCAGCAAAGACCCGAATGCACCGGAGTATGCGAGCATTCGTGAGCTGCTGCGCGTGATCGACGAGTACATCCCCGAGCCACAGCGCGAGACGGACAAGCCGTTCATGATGGCGGTGGAAGATGTGTTCTCGATCAAGGGACGTGGCACGGTGGTGACAGGGCGTGTGGATCGCGGGCGAGCCAAGAAAGGCGACCCGGTGTCGATCGTGGGCTTGCGCGAGACGAAGGATTCGGTCATCACCGGCACCGAGATGTTCCACAAGGAATTGGACGAGGTGGTGGCAGGCGACAATGCGGGCATCCTCTTGCGCGGCATTGAGCGTGAGGATGTGGAGCGCGGGCAGGTGCTGGCGAAGCCAGGATCGGTGACACCGCACAAGAAGTTCCTGGCGCAGGTGTATGTGCTGAAGAAGGAAGAAGGTGGGCGGCACAAGGCGTTCTTCTCAGGCTACCGCCCGCAGTTCTACATCCGGACGATGGACGTGACGGGCAACATCACCCTGCCGGAAGGGGTGGAGATGGTCATGCCGGGGGATGATGTCAACCTGACGGTGGAGCTGATCGTGCCGGTGGCACTTGAGCAGGGCTCCAAGTTCGCCATCCGTGAAGGTGGACTCACCGTCGGCGCTGGCGTCGTCACGAAAATACTGGAATAGGTGAATTCATGACGAAGCAAAAGATCCGCATCCGGCTCAAAGCCTACGATCATCGTGTCCTGGATCAGTCTGCCAAACGTATTGTGGAAACGGCGGAACGCAGTGGCGCCCATGTAGTTGGTCCCGTACCCTTGCCAACAAAGCTCGAACGGTTTACAATTCGACGCTCGACATTCATCGATAAAGACTCGCATGAGCATTATGAGATTCGTACTCACAATCGTTTGATTGATGTCCTCGATCCGGACTCAAAGACAATCGACATGTTGATGCGGCTCAATTTGCCAGCAGGCGTGGATATCGAAATCAAAATCTAATCGGTCGTTACTGGAGAGTAGAGACTAGCACGTGATCTCTACTCTCTAATTTCGACAGCGCAAGAACAGACCTGCTCGGGAGCACAAAATACTGGGCGTCCCGCCAGACTGTTTACTGCGCTGCCTGGAGATGATGCAGTCGAAGCCCCGACTGACAGTCTCACTAAACTTTTTGAAGGAGAAAACAGAGTATGTTAAAAGGGCTTATTGGAAAGAAGATTGGCATGACCCAGATCTTCGATGAGAAAGGCGTCGCTTATCCTGTGACGATCATCGAAGCTGGGCCATGTTACGTTACCCAGGTACGCAGTCAGGAAGGTGATGGGTATATGGCAGTCCAGGTCGGCTATGGGGAAGTTCACCCTAAGAAGTTGGCGTCCGGTGAATTGGGGCATTTAAAAGCGAATGACTTACCTCCAATGCGTTTTCTGCGCGAATTTCGCTCAAAAGAAGAAGCTAATGTCGGCGATAAGCTGACCGTGGATGTCTTCGCGATTGGTGAACATGTAGATGTGGTTGGCACAAGCAAGGGCAAGGGTTTTGCCGGTTCGGTCAAGCGCCACCACTTCAAAGGCGGCAAGAAGACGCATGGTCAGTCTGACCGCCATCGTGCGCCTGGCTCGCGCGGCGCTGGTACAACGCCGGGACGCGTTTATAAAAACGCACGAGGTGCCGGGCATATGGGCAATGAACGTGTCACCGTGCAAGCGCTAAAGGTAGTGTTGGTGGATCCCGAACGCAATTTGTTAGGTGTTCATGGCGCTGTGCCCGGAGGCAAGGGTGGTCTGGTTGTAATCAAAGAGGCTCGAAAGCAGTAATCTGCTGGAGAATCGGAGCAAAGTAACTATGAAAGTAGATGTTCTAGATCTGGAAGGTAAGAAGCTTCGTGAGGTGGAACTCCCCGCCGCGATCTTCGAAGCCCCCGTTAATGTAGATTTGATGCACCAGGCGTACGTCCGGCAGATGGCAAATGCGCGTCTTGGCACGCATGACACCAAGGTACGAGGCGAAGTCGCTGGTGGTGGCGCAAAGCCCTGGAAGCAAAAAGGGACTGGTCGCGCCCGTCAGGGTTCCCGCCGCGCCGCGCAGTGGGTGGGTGGTGGACGTATCCACACCCCGCATCCGCGCAGCTATGAGCAGCGAATGCCCAAAAAAATGAGACAGGCCGCGTTGCGTTCCGCGCTCTCCGCTAAAGCCGCGGACGCTGGTATTGTGCTGATCGACGAGTTTTCCCTTTCTGAAGCCAAGACCAAGGTTATGGCGCAGACTCTGAGAAACCTTGTTGGTACCTCAACCGCCCTGGTCCTGCTCCCCGAAAAAGGTGAGGCATATGACTTGGTCACAAAGACGACAAATAACCTCGGCGATACGAAAGTTCTGCTGGCGAGCTATTTGAACATCCGTGACCTGTTCGGATATGACAAGCTGATCTTGCCGGTGAAGGCATTGGATGCCTTGGTGGCGAACTTAGGCTAGGAGAAGAAATGAGCACTATTTATGATGTCCTTCGCCGTCCATTGGTCACTGAAAAATCCAGTTACCAATCTGGTAAGCTAAATCAATATTCCTTTATTGTCGCCGATCATGCCACTCGTTCCCAGGTCAAGGATGCGGTCGAAACGCTCTACGATGTGAATGTGGTGCGCGTGAATGTAATCAATGTCCCTGCTAAGCGTGGTCGCCGCCTTCGCAGCCGCCGTTTGCTTGTTCGCAAGCCCGCGTATAAGAAGGCAATCATCACTCTGGCTGAGGGCCAAACACTTCAGATCTTTGAAGGGGTGTCGTAATGGCAGTTAAAAAATACAAACCGGTAACCCCCGGTACTCGTGGGATGACCGGTCACAGCTTTGAAGAAATTACTAAGTCCAAGCCGGAGCGCTCGCTACTTGTGCCGCTGCGCAAGAGTGGTGGTCGAAACTCCTATGGGCGTGTCACCGTTCGTCACCGTGGTGGTGGACACAAGCGCTTCATCCGCATTGTGGATTTCAAGCGTGACAAGCGCGATATTCCCGCCAAAGTGGCCGCGATCGAGTATGACCCGAACCGCACGGCGCGCCTAGCGTTGTTAAACTACGCTGACGGTGAGAAGCGTTACATTGTGGCGCCGACCGATCTCAAGGTTGGCGATACAGTTATGGCCGGACCTGGCGCCGAGATTCGCTCGGGGAACTCGCTTCCTATCGCGAATATCCCGGTCGGTACCATGATCCACAACATCGAGGTCAAAGAAGGTCGCGGTGGTCAGATGGTACGTTCCGCCGGTGGTGCTGCACAGTTGCTCGCCAAGGAAGGCGACTTTGCACAGGTGCGCATGCCCTCTGGCGAGGTCCGCTTGATCCGTCAGGCTTGCTACGCGACCGTGGGGCAGGTTGGAAATCTGGATCACGGCAACGTCAAACTCGGTAAAGCCGGTCGCAAGCGCCACAAAGGCATTCGCCCGGCCGTTCGCGGCTCTGCCATGTCCCCACGCGACCATCCACATGGCGGCGGTGAAGGTCGTCAACCGATTGGTCTAGCAGGTCCGAAGAGCCCATGGGGTAAACCCACTCTGGGTTACAAGACCCGCCGTAACAAGAAAACCGACCAGTATATTGTGCGTCGTCGTAGTAAGACGAACCGCTAATCAGTAGAGGTACGATATGTCACGATCATTGAAAAAGGGCCCGTTTATTGAGCCCAAACTCTTGAAACGAATTGAAGCGATGAACCAGAAAGGCGAGAAGAAGGTGCTTCGGACGTGGAGCCGCGCCAGTGTGATCTTTCCCCAGATGGTTGGACACACAATCGCTGTCCATGACGGACGTCGCCATGTTCCAATCTACATCACTGAGAACATGGTCGGTCACCGCTTGGGCGAGTTTGCCCCGACGCGCACTTTCCGCGGTCATATGGCAGCTGAGAAGTCTGCTTCCTAGGAGAATCGAGATGGCTGATATTCAAGCACATTTACGCTTTCTCCCGATGTCTGCCCAGAAGGTTCGTTTGGTGGTGGATCTTGTAAGAGGCAAAAATGCCAACGAAGCGCTCGAAATGCTGCGCTTTGTTCCCAAGGCAGCTGCGTTGCCGGTTCGTAAGCTGCTCGCTTCGGCTGTGGCGAATGCAGAAGAGAATTTCGGTGTCAGCCGTGATGATCTGTTTGTTGCCCAGATCTTCGCGAATGAGGCTCCCACCCGCAAGTGGCGCCGGTTCGGTGCGCGTGGTCGGTTCAAGCCGATATTGCGCCGTAATTCCCATGTGACTGTCGTCTTGCGCGAGCGCGGGGCGTAGAAGGTAGTAAGGAGAAATTATGGGTCGAAAAGTACATCCGATTGGTATGCGCCTTGGGATCAATCAGGGCTGGCAGGGACGTTGGTTTGCTGAGGGTACACAGTATCGTGATCAACTGCACCAGGATTTCGCCATTCGCAGCCTGTTACAGGGAACCGTTTCTAAAGGCGGCGCATCGCAAGACACTGATGTTCGCAAACTTCGCAAAGACCTGCCGGATAGCGTAAAAAACGGCAAAGCTGGTATTTCCCGGATCGAGGTCGAGCGCTATCCCGGAAAGGTTCGTATTGCTATCCACACCGCCAAACCTGGTATCCTAATCGGTCGCAAGGGAGAAGGTGTGAAGAAGATCCGCGCGGCGCTGGAAACACTGGTTGGTAAGAAGGTGGATCTTGATATCAAAGAGATTGGTTCACCCGATACCGATGCCACGCTTGTGGCTCGCAATGTTGCCGACCAGCTCGAGCGCCGTATTGCTTACCGCCGCGCCATGAAGCGTGCCATTCAACAGGCAATGCGCCAGGGTGCGCAGGGCATCAAGATCATGGTTGGTGGTCGCTTGGGTGGCGCGGAAATGTCCCGCGATGTGTGGCTGCGCGATGGACGCGTTCCTTTGCAGACCCTGCGTGCCAATGTGGACTTTGCCAAAACAGAAGCCCATACCACATACGGTGCGCTCGGTGTGAAAGTCTGGGTGTACAAAGGCGAAGCTGTCCCTGAAACAGAAGAAAAGGCTGAGACAACTGAGGGTGTATACGTAAGCGAATAGCCAGCGTACACAAAGCAAGTTGTCTTTGAATGAGGTAGTTACTATGTTGATGCCAAAACGTGTAAAGTGGCGCAAGCAAATGCGCGGTCGAATGAAGGGCAAAGCCTTGCGCGGTGCAGAGGTCAGCTTCGGCGAATATGGTTTGCAGGCGCTGGAACCCGGCTGGGTGACCGCCCGTCAGATCGAGGCTGCACGCCGCACTATCGTTCGCGAGATGAAGAGGCGTGGCAAGGTCTGGATTCGAATTTTCCCTGCCAAGCCATATACCCACAAGCCACCTGAAACCCGTATGGGTTCTGGGAAGGGTAACGTGGAATATTACGTCGCTGTTGTCAAGCCAGGTCGAATCATGTTCGAAGTCGGTGGCTTGGATTCAGACATCGCTATCCAGGCACTAAAGAACGCTCAGTACAAATTTTCCATCAAGACAAAGATTGTAGGGCGTCAGGATGCAGGAGAGCAGGAATGAAGTCGACAAAAACAAGTGATCTGCGTAACCTGAAATCAGGTGAGATTGAAACAAAGTTATCTGATGCCCGCGAAGAGTTGATGAAGCTTCGTTTTCAAGTGGTCACGGGCCAGCTAACGGATAGCAGTCGTTTGCGCGTTTTGCGCCGTGAGATCGCACGAATGCAGACCATTCTGCGTGAGCAGGCGGCAGCTGAGTCGGAAG
>JAICRQ010000021.1 GCA_025966435.1 Anaerolineales bacterium
AGACAATGCTGCCGATGCTAAAAGAATGGTGGGCGGCTCACGCTCCGCGCCTGCCTTTGCCGTTTGTGGATGTCTTCTGCGAAGACAACGCGTTCAGCCTCGAGCAATCCCGCCAGATCCTGACCGAAGCACGGTCATTGGGATTTCCGCTCAAGATTCATGCAGACGAGTTTCGCAATCTGGGCGGCAGCACGCTTGCGGTAGAACTGGGCGCAGCTTCCGCGGATCATCTTGTCAAAACCTCCGATGCAGATATTGCCGCCCTGGGCAAATCGGACACTGTAGCAGTCGCTCTACCCTGTACGCCCTTCGGACTGGCTGAGAAAGAATATACTCCTGCTCGCAAATTAATAGAAGCAGACGCGATTCTTGCCCTCGCGACAGACTGCAATCCCGGCACATCCTGGAATGAGTCGATGCAGTTTGCGATTGCGCTTTCCTGCCGTTATATGGGGTTGACCCCCGCGCAGGCCATTGCCGCCTCGACGATCAACTCCGCTCATGCCATCCGGCGCTCTGACACGGTTGGCTCTATTGAAGCCGGTAGACAGGCAGATATGCTGATCCTGTCCGTGCCTGATTATCGTCACCTCGGCTACCGCTATGGGACGAACCTTGTAAAGCATGTGATCAAAAGAGGGCAGGTGTATTCTGTCGATGTAGGATATTATCGAACCGCGTAAATTAAACACAAAGGATACTAAAGACTCAAAGGAAACCCTTTGTGTTTAAATCATATGGAGGAATTCATGCAAATTGACATCATCGGCGTTCCCATTGACCTCGGCGCGGACCGTCGCGGGGTGGATATGGGTCCCAGCGCGATCCGATACGCGAATCTTCATCAGAAGCTCAAAGAGCTGGGATACACACTAGAAGACAAAGGCAATATCGAAGTGCCTATCCAGGAAACGTGCGAAATCAACGATCCCAGGCTCAAATACATCGATTGTATTATTCCTATGGGACGACGTATTGCCGGCGCAGTGGCGACATCTATTCAAGGCGGACGCTTCCCGCTCGTGCTAGGCGGTGATCACAGCCTGGCAGTTGGGTCGATCCGCGGCGCGGCAAAACATCGCAAACTGGGAGTCATCTGGGTCGACGCACATGCTGATTTCAACACCGCCGAAACAACTCCCTCAGGAAACATTCATGGAATGCCCCTCGCCGCATTATGCGGTCTCGGTGACCCGCGCCTGGTCTGCCTGTGGGAAGAGCAGCCTCCCGTCATTGACCCAAAGCGAGTCGCTGTCATCGGCGCGCGTGACCTCGACCCCGGCGAGAAGCGGAATCTGCGTGAGGCTGGCGTGATGGTGCAAAGTATGGAGCAGATCGACCGGGACGGTATGGTTTCTGTGCTGGAGAAAGCGATTCAGCGGGTCAGCCGCGATGTAGATGGCATCTACCTGTCGTTCGACATGGACGCGCTCGATCCGCGCCATGCCCCCGGTGTGGGAACGCCTGTTACAGGCGGTTTGACCTATCGGGAAGCGCATCTCGCCTGTGAGGTGGTTGCGGAATCGGGCAAACTGATCGGTATGGATCTGGTGGAGGTAAATCCCATTCTCGATACCCAGAACCAGACGGCAATCAAGGCAGTCGAATTTATTCGCTCTGCGTTGGGCTCGCGTATTTGGAGCGGGTAGTAGGGCGGGATGCGCGAAGCGTCCCGCCTTGTGAAGGCAGATTATCAATCTGCCCTATGCTAGCAGTTTCATGTCAAAAAGAGGCGCTCTTGTTCATCATCCAGAACGCGGCTACAATGTCGCTATGAATACTCTCTATGGTCCTATCCTGATCGTTGAAGATGTCCCCAACGTGCTCGAATTGCTTGAAGTCACATTACGTTTCAAAGGCTATGCGGTTCTCACTGCACGCAATGGTGAAGAAGCCCTTGAGGTCATCTCGCGCCAGAGACCGGTACTGATCATCACCGATATTCTGATGCCAAAACTGGATGGGTACGCATTTGTGCAGAAGCTGCGCCTCAACCCGGAAACACGTAGCATCCCGGTTGTGTTTCTTTCCGCAACATATGTAACGCCGGAAGACAAGGACTTTGCGTTGAGCCTGGGCGCGGCTCGGTTCATGGAGAAGCCGATCGATACGGAAGACTTTTTATTGACCGTTGCCGAACTGGTCACACAGCAGCCATTTACATCCCCGCATCCCATGGATATGGAACGGTTCTATATAGGCTATCGCACACGCCTGGAAGATAAACTACGGCATAAGAACACCCAGATCGCGCGCGCCGAGCGGTTGCTCTCTACTCTGCCACCGGATCAGCGACCTGCATACGAGGCACTGCTCCAACAATCCGTGCGCGACCGCGATGAGATCCAAACGGAACTGTACGGCATTTACAAAACCCTCGAAGAATTGAAAAAATAACATCTTCGGTTCAGTGCTGTGAGCCTGGCTGAATGATAAAGGATGATTTTATGCAACCATCACTATCCTATGTGGAAAACCTCGCGCGCCAGGCTGGCGCGATCCTGCGGGCGGGCTACGATACAGAACATCAGGTGGGCTATAAGGGCGTGATCGACCTCGTTACCGAAGTAGATCACCAATCGGAAGAATATCTCCTGGGTGAGATCCGAAAGGAATTTCCCGATCATCATATCTTTTCCGAGGAGAGCGGCATTATTCAGGGCAGCGATGAGCATATCTGGTATGTCGATCCAATAGATGGGACGGTAAATTATGCTCATCACATTCCCATCTTCTGTGTTTCGATTGGCTATGCCTTCCGTGGAACTCTTACGCTGGGCGCTGTTTACGACCCGATGCGCGACGAGATGTTTCTCGCCGAACGAGGCAAGGGAGCTTCCTTAAATGGGCGTGTGTTGCGGGTGTCTTCTGTCACCGAGTTGCAAAGAAGCCTGCTCGTGACCGGTTTCCCCTATAATGCGTGGGATACGCCACAAGATAACTTCGATAACTTCGTGAAATTTGGGAAACTCTCGCAGGGCGTACGCAGGCTGGGGTCTGCGGCGCTCGATCTCTGTTATGTCGCTGCCGGGCGGTTTGAGGGCTTCTGGGAAATGGCGCTGAATCCCTGGGATGTGGCGGCTGGAGGGCTGATCGCTGAAGAAGCTGGCGCACGCGTGACCAACGTCACGGGCGAAGCCGATTACCTTTCATCGCCTCAATCTGTAATCGCCTGCACACCAGGGATCTATGACCGGATGCTGGAGGAACTTAACAGGAAATAATCGGTGTGAGAGGTAAAAATCGGTCTACATTGTCGTCTAAAATATGACAAACGTCAGGTGAAATCTCCCGGTAAAGCGGTAGAATAAGACTATGATCATCTGATTTACAATGGCAAGCAGCAAACCCATCCCTATTAGTAAAACCAAAATTATCGTGCCGTATCGCCGGAACGAGATACTTTCTCGTCCGCGGTTGCTGGAGAGCATGCAATCATTGCTTGACAATAAATTGCTGTTGCTATCCGCGCCGGCGGGATATGGCAAAACATCTCTTCTCATCGATCTGGCAAATCATGTGAATATGCCGGTTTGCTGGCTCTCGCTCGACCTGTTAGATCGCGAACCCCAGCGGTTTCTGGCTTACCTGATTGCATCACTGGCGGAACAATTTCCGCGTATCGGAGAAGCCTCTCGCCCGCAGTTGAATCGCTTGAAATCCATTGAGGAGGATGCCGAATCTCTTCTCATTACCCTGACAAACGAGATCTATGACCAGATCGTAGAAGATTTCCTTCTGATCATTGATGATTTTCATCTCCTGGATGATTTCCCGGTCATTTCTGCACTCGTGAATCGTTTCCTTGAGCTGGTGGTAGAGAACTGCCATGTTCTCCTTTCCTCGCGCACCCTGCCAAACCTGGCGGATGTGACCCTTATGGTTGCCCGCGAGCAGGTGGCTGGGCTTAGCCATGCGGAACTGGCGTTCAACCCTCGTGAGGCCCAGCTCTTGTATGTCCAAAATCATCGCCAGCACCTTTCAGAGGAAGCCGCTAAAGAACTGATCGAGCAGACCAGCGGGTGGATCACCGGCATGGTGCTGTCCAATTCGCCCGGTATGACACGCGTCTCCGGCGTAGACGCATTTGCCTACCTGGGTCGCCAGGTGCTTGACCAACAGCCTGAGCCTATGCGTGAATTCCTCATTCGCACCTCCCTGCCCGAGGAGTTTAACTCAGAATTCTGCGACTTTGTTCTGAGCCCGCTCTATCCTGAACCACAGAACTGGTTCAACTTTATGAGCTACATCTTTGAAAAAAACCTGTTCGTGCTGCCGCTCGGTGACGATGGGCGCTGGCTTCGTTATCATCCACTCTTTCGTGATTTTTTGCAAACCCGCCTAAAGGAGGAACGTCCAGGCGAAGTCCAGCCAATCCTCGAACGGATGGTCACCGCCTATGAAAAGGCAGGCGAATGGGAAAAGGCATACTTCACCTGCAAGCAGGTAGGTGACTCCGAGGCGCTGGCAGGTGTGATCGAGCGCTCCGGTACTGCCATGCTGCAAACGGCACTCGTCACGCTGGAAGGCTGGATCAATAGCCTCCCGCCCGCGTATATCCGAAACCGCCCTGGCTTGATTTCATTACGAGGAATGATGGCAGCCATGAAAGGAAATCTGGAAGAGGCGGGTGAGTTACTTGACACGGCAGTGTCTGTGTACCGCAAAGAACATGACGCAGCTGGGCTTACCCTTGCCCTGACACGCCGTGCTCACACCCTTCGTCTTCTGGGGAAATATTCTGATTCCTTAAGAGATGTGGAAGAAGCTTTGTGGTTAGCAGAAGCAGAAGCGGACCTTCAACCCCTGTATGCCGAAGCCTTGCGTATTCGAGGGTTAAATTTATTTCGTTTGGGCCAGTCTCGGAGTGCCATCAATGACCTTGAGCATTCCCTGTCGCTTTATACGGAACTGAAAGAATCGGGGAGTATTCCTATGCTGTTGGGGGAAACCGCCATGGTTCACGCAGCGGTTGGAAATGTCGATTCGGCCACCGATATGTTTCAAAAAGCCCTAAAAATTTGGCGTGTCGAGAAGAATTTATATTCACAAGCAGATACGCTGAACAACCTGGCAGTTTTTTATCAATGGATTGGCGAGTATGAGCTTGCCTCTGAAACGTACGAAAGTGGTCTGATTTGCGCTGTGAACAGTCATAACCAGCGTGCAGAATCTCTGATCCTTACGGGTCTCGGTGATCTTTATTCTGAGGTTGGGGAGTTTGAAGCGGCGGAACAAGCCTATGAGCAGGCAGAGGCTATTGCCAGTGGATTGCCAGGATTTTTTATTTCCAACTATCTAATTTTAGCGCGGGCAAACCTGACGTTACTGCAAGATGACTCCGAATCCACTTCTAAAATCTTGAAGTCATTTAGAAAGCATCTCAAGACAAATCCATCCTCCTATGAGCGCGGCTTATGGGCATTATTTGCGGGCCGCAACCATCTTCTAAAACAGGAACCCAGAAAGGCAATCTCTCTCTTACAGGAAAGCAAAGATTGTTTTCTGGAGGACGGGAGAGAGTCTGAGAGTCTGTCGTGCATGGTATGGCTGATAGGTGCCTACGACCAGGCGGGGCAAAAAGAAAATGCCAGAGGTGAATTTCGCGAGTTATTATCCATTCGAAATAAGCCCACCCACAGCCTATTAATTACATTGCATCAGGCGCTGCCCTGGCTTAAGTCCTTGCAGGATGATCCGCAGGTGGGACGGAGCCTTACAGGCTTAATCGATAAATCGAATAAACTGGGTGAAAAAATTCTTTCTGTACGACGGACATTGCGCCGTTATGCCCAATCCATTCAAATGCCGGCCGCCAGCCTCACAATCCGGTCCTTTGGGCGCGCCGAGGTCAGTGTCAATGGACGAGTGATTTCGATGTCTGAGTGGCGGACGAAATCTGTTAGAGACTTGTTCTTTTACTTTCTCTTCCTGCAAGAGGCAGTGACAAAAGAACAAATTGGTGTAGTTCTCTGGCCCGAGATTACAAGCATTCAGGCACTTAAGGCACGCTTTAAGGATGATATCTACCGCTTGCGCCGCGCAGTGGGGAAGAACGCAATTGTGTTTGACGAGGTCTATTATCGTTTCAATCGCACACTGGACTACGAATATGATGTGGAAGCGTTTGAGTCTTATATAAATCTTGCTCGGAAGTCCAGCGATGTTGCGAAACGCGTCGAATGCTATCAAAAGGCTGTAGATTTGGTTCAAGGTCCGTATTTAAGCGAGGTGGACGCATATTGGGCATCAGAAGAGCGTGAACGCTTGGGACAGATGTACATCTCAGCGTTAGAGGAACTGGCTCATTTGTATTTAGATAGCAATCAAATCGAAAAATGTCTGCCCATCTGCCAGCTTGCTCTGGCTCAAGATCGCTACAATGAAATGATTTACCAGCTGGAAATGCGTGCGTACGCCGCCCTCGGCGATCGCGCCTCGATCGCTCGCCTGTACCAGGCATCTAAGGCGGCGTTGGAAGTAGATCTTGGGATCCCGCTTTCACAGGAAATGGAGGCGCTTTATCGGGAATTGACGGCTTAAATGAACAAAAGAGATATGAATTAAAGCATCACATGTTTGATGCTGTTGACTAAAACTGCCCCGCCAGTGCTGGAACTTCGCAGGGCAGTTTCTCTATCTCCTCAGAGAGGGGAAACAATTACATTTTCCAACTTTATCAATCCACTGGATTGAATCTCATTCTCGAAAATTTTGTATAGAATAGAGTTCAACGTCTCTACTCCTTAAGTATGTTTACACGTTTTGGTATTTGACGTAGAACGAGAGCATCCTGTGAAAATGATATAACAACCGGAAAAACGTTCTAGGGCGTAGCCTCTTGCTCCCACTTTTTAGTAAGCAGCCATAATTTTGCATCCTGTTTTGCAGCCTGGGGGTGGGTAATATAGGGCAAATCAATCAAGAAAGAGGTAACACCCCATGAACAATAGCTTCTGCCAACTCCCGACCAATATCGATGATCGTATGCCCGCCGATGGCGGGGGTGGTGGTCGTCGCCGGATGCCTGCTGATGGTGGGGGTGGCGGTCGTCGCCGGATGCCCGCAGATGGCGGGGGTGGTGGGCGGTAACCTCTTTCTACGGAGATATCCATGACTATGCTTTCTTTAGACGTTTATTCGGCTTCCTCCAGAGGTTTTCAAAAAGCTCCCGGTGCACGCAGTGCCTTGCATCGTCTCTTTGCGGCGGCGGTCGTCAGCGATCAGTTCCGCAAAATGCTGCTCCGGGCGCCGGAAGAAGCGCTGGCGAATGGTTACCTCGGCCAGACGTTTCCTCTGACCGATCAGGAAAAGAGGATCATTAAGACCATTCGTGCCGAAACCCTGACTGATTTTGCCCAGAAAGTCAATCAGGCGCTGAAAACAACCTGAAATTTCAATCAAGCATCAGGCATATTTCATTCTATTGGGTCGCACTGATGTCACACTGGGTGACGCGGCGGAAATGGGGGCGCAGTGATGAAGGGAGTCACGGTGCCCCGCGTCCGCCTAACAACGATGGAGAACTCATTGGTGAATTTATCGAGCATTGAACAGGCGCTTGAAGCGGTCCTTCAAACGTTTACCGACACAAATATTATTCTGACCCCAGATGGGGAAATTTTAGATTTTAAATCGAATTCTTCCTTCTTTCGCAATATAGTTCCCAGCTCTATTTATAACAAGAGAATAACGGATATTTTCCCTGCCCGTCTGGCGGAGCAATTCGGACAGGCAATGCGTACTGTGCAGCAAACAGGCAGTATCGTCCCTTTGGAGTATATGCTGCTTCTTTCAAACCGCGAGTATTGGTTTGATGCCCGCCTAATTCCGATTTCTGATTCGAATATCATGCTGATCGCCCGCGACATCACGGACTGCAAGGAAACGAAGATCAAAATGGAACGGCAGGTGCAGCAGCTTTCCATCCTGCGCTCGATTGATCTGGCGATCGCTTCCGGGTTGGATTTGAATCTGCTCCTCTCCATGCTGCTCGACCGGGTCATGGCACTTATGCACGTCGACGCGGCAACGGTGCTCTTGTTGAATTCCAAAACGAACCTGCTTGAGTTTGCGGCTGGAAAAGGGTTTCATTCCAACATCCTGCAATATACACGCCTGAAACTGGGCGAAGGGTGTGCGGGACGGGTCGCCCTTGGACGGGAAATGATTCACATCCCGGACCTCACCAAAGACCGCATGGAATTTGACCGTTCTCCCTTGTTTGTGCAGGAGAACTTCGTCACCTATTGGGGCGTTCCTTTAATGGCAAAGGGTCGGGTGCTCGGCGTGCTCGAAATGTTTCATCGCTCGTCTCTCAAGCCCGATAAGGATCTGCAAAATTTCTTTGTGATGGTGGCAGGGCAGGCAGCCATTGCCATCGACAGTGCCATGATGTTCAGCGAGCTTCAGCGATCGAACGTGGAATTGAGCCTGGCATACGATGCCACCATCGAAGGCCTATCCCGTGCTCTGGATCTGCGAGATAAGGAGACCAAGGAGCACACGTTCCGCGTGACGGATATCACAATAAAGCTGGCTGCCCGGCTAGGTGTAAAACAAGCCGATATGATCCACATTCGGCGCGGGGCGATTCTCCATGATATTGGTAAAGTCGCGATTCCAGATCAGATCCTGTTCAAACCGGGACCTCTGGCACAGGATGAGTGGGCGATCATGCGCAGGCATCCCGACATTGCAGTGGAACTCCTTTCACCGGTAAGTTACTTGGAACCCGCGCTGGAAATCCCTCACTGGCATCATGAGAAATGGGATGGCTCAGGCTACCCGGACGGTTTGCGCCAGGAAGATATCCCGTTTGCTGCACGGCTGTTTGCTGTGGCAGATGTTTACGATGCGTTGACGTCCAATCGTCCCTATCGTGCCGCCTGGTCCAAATGGGAGGCGGTACAGTATATTGAAGAGCAGACGGGAACCCATTTCGATCCCAGGGTGGTTCCTGAATTTTTGGATTTAGTCAACACCAGTAATTTCTAACCATTACCGTTGCTGGCTATCTCTTGACCTTCCCTCGATTCTGCATTAAAATGCCTGCCTGCAAACGCCCTCGTAGCTCAGTGGATTAGAGCGCTTGCTTGCGGAGCAATAGGTCGCGTGTTCGAGTCGCGCCGAGGGCGCCTCTTTCTTGGGAGCGGATCACCGCTCCTTTTTGTTTGGCTTAACTTTTGGAAAGTATATGTCAGGACCCAGACCACAAATTCTATTAACAAATGATGATGGGATTCTTTCCCCCGGGTTATGGGCGGCAGCGGCTTCGCTTTCGAAGCTGGGGTTTGTGACGGTGACCGCGCCGCGTGAACAATCCTCCGGTGCAGGGCGCAGCTTACCCAACACCTCGGACGGGATCATTCAGGAGCAGCAAGTCCAGGTGAACGGTCAGGAGTGGACCGTATATTCAGTTGGAGGAACTCCCGCCCAAACCGTCCTGCATGGCGTGCTCGAAGTTATGAAGAGAAAGCCGGACTTAGTCGTTTCCGGGATCAACTATGGTGAAAATGTTGCCACGGGCGTCACCATTTCAGGGACGGTGGGCGCGGCGCTGGAAGCGGCGTCTCTGGATATTCCAGCAATGGCGATTTCCCTAGAAGCTGCCGCGGAGTATCATCTCACCTATTCAGAGGAAGTCAGTTTTCTTGTGGCGGCTGTCTTTGCAGAGCGCATTGCACGCCTGCTACTGGAAAAGAAATTCCCACCCGATGTAGACCTTTTGAAAGTGGACGTGCCTTCCGACGCAACCGTGGATACACCCTGGCAATTAACTCGAGTTTCACGTCAACGATATTACGAGCCGCTGGCGCCCACGCGCGACTCGTGGGCCGAGCGCGCGATCGTAGGGTATCGCGACGCGGGACAGCTTGACCGTGAACCAGAAAATACGGATGTCTATGTCCTGCGCAAAAAACGAATGGTTTCCGTCTCTCCGCTCAGCCTGGACCTGACCTCGCGCGTCGATTTTGTTGAGCTGGACCGGTTGATGAGGTCTTAAACAAAAGACACCAAGATTTTCTTGGTGTCTTTTGCAATCAAAACAAATCAGTTGAAGTGGGGCGTAAATCTCGCAACCAGTTTTTCCTTGGGCATAAAGCCGGTAATGCGTTCCTTGATCTCGCCGTCCTTAAAGAATAGCAGGGTGGGAATCCCCATCACACCAAACTGCATCACAAGATTGGGATTCGCATCCGCATCGATTTTCACAACTTTAACTTTCCCGTCCCACTCGCCAGCCAGCTGCTTGACGATGGGATCGAGCATCTTACAGGGCTGGCACCAGACCGCGCTGAAATCGACCAGCACGGGCTCCGACGAATCGAGGACTTCTGTTTTGAATGTATCTTCGGTCACATTTAACATTTCGGCCATTCGAACCTCCACTGGAGTAGATGTCGTTACCTGCAAACGTCTTACGTTGACGATGAATATTTCCCATGTTAGAATGCAGTCCGCTTTTAGATGGGCGCGTAGCTCAACGGCAGAGCAGTGGCCTTTTAAGCCATTGGTTCAGAGTTCGAATCTCTGCGCGCTCACAAGAAACACCTGAATTTGTTCAGAGCCTCCACAGGGGAGATGGCATCCAAATCTATTTTCGAAGCACCCGTCAAGGGTGTTTTTGTTTTAAGCGGGAGTCCTTCCTGCAAGGGGTAAGCAGTATCACTGCCCTCAGGCCGCTATTAAGGTAATAGAGAGAATGTCGAAGTAAACTCGACATTCTCTCTATTACCAAGCGTTCCCCCTTTGCATCCCCATTCCAAAAGACTGAAAATCTGTCATGATTGTAAGGTGTACCCTACCCTACCTCAAGAAGACGTCCGTCTATTCCCCTAGACAGTTGTACTGTTGCTTCAGGGCTTGAATTGAGGAGTGATTTTTGTTAGGCTTAACGTATTAGAGATTGGAAGAAGAATGAAAAATAAAATCCAAGTGATTATTATGGATGACCACCAGAGCATCGTGGATGGTTATCAGTTCCGGTTGAGCCAGGTTCCTGAGATTGAAGTCGTAAAGACGCTGGAATACGGGGAGGACCTCGAACCAACCCTGAAGAAACACCCTGTGGATGTTTTAATTTTGGATGTAGAAGTACCTGCCTCACGGGAAAACCAGAATTCGTATCCTATTCTCCACACGATTCCAAAGCTGCTTAAGATGTATCCTCACTTAGCAATCCTGGTCATTAGTATGCACAATGAACCGGGCTTGATCCGGGCAATCGTCGAGGCGGGGGCAGTAGGCTATATTCTGAAAAACGACAGCAGTAAGATCCAGGAACTAGG
This sequence comes from Anaerolineales bacterium, assembly GCA_025966435.1. GTDB lineage: Bacteria > Chloroflexota > Anaerolineae > Anaerolineales > Villigracilaceae > Defluviilinea. The sequence goes on from JAICRQ010000021.1 coordinate 11,292, forward strand.
AAAGTGGATTCTCTCTATCGTGAATGGCGATCCTTGTTTCAGCGATAAAATCTTAAGGGTGTTTCCAGGAAGAATCAACGAACCATTCACGGCTCGCCAGCTCGAGGCACTTTCCCTGTGTGCCGCCTATCCAAACAGTAAAACCGCTGAGTTGGCAGCCAAAATGAAAATCGCCAATTCGACGCTGCGCAACCTCCTTTCCGCCGTTTACTTAAAACTGGGTGTGCAAACCCGGGCGGCAGCGATTGCCAAAGCGAAACAAATGGGAATCATCACTCCTGATTCGGCGCTGATGTCGCCGTAGGCAGACCAGGAGGCGAGAGCCCCAGGCTTTCAAAGAGTTTCCACACCGGCGCGATCACGCCCTCGATCAGAGAGTCCACAATCTCTTGATTGGCAAGAGTGGTTTTGTTCAAGATTTCCCGGGCGATTTGATGTCTGCGTATTAATTGATCCACACAGTAACTAACAGCCCCGCAGCGGATCAAAATCTCCTGTGCCTCCTGTAGCGCGTTCCCAACACAAATATCTTCATACAGTTCCATGAATCGCGCCCGGGCAGGGTGTTCCACCGTTAGCGCAAAAAGAACGGGTAACGGCTTTCGTTTCTGCAGCCAATCGGGGTTGGCGGGCACGGCCATTGTGTCGTTCAAGTCGTCGTGGAGTTGGATCATCTCGCCATATAACCGACCGAGTTGTTCCAGGTTTTGAGTAACCTCTTCTCCTGCTTCCGCGAGTAGTGCCCCCATGTGGATCGCGCACCCGTAAAAGGGCGCGCTTTTGTTTTCCACCACGCGCCAGTAGGATGTTTCGTCTATCGGGTTCTGAACGTCCAGTTCCTGACCGTGCGCTGTCGTGAGCATCATGCGGTTCAGGCTGTCCAATGCTTCCTGCCGGGTCGAAGAACTGGAGCCGCTTGTGATGAGCGCGTCCATGCCCGCCGACTGGAAGGCGATAGCAAGATTGGAAGCTCTCCCATGCCCAATGTACCGATATTCTCCGCGCGGGTCGTCATCCAACATGTCATCTACCAGGATAATGCTGATCTGCGCGCAGGCGAGCGCGGCCGAGGCAGGGACCGCCTTTTCTGCGGGTTTCCCAACAGCATAGCAAGCAAGAACTGGTAACTGCCAGTCGCGCGGCTGCAAGGTCGCTGCGCGTTGAAGGATCGTCTTCATCTCCGCCCATGTGTCAAAGATGGGCAAGGTCAAGAGATAATCAGTCGTTCGTTGATATATATCCATATTTCTTTCTCCTAAGAGACGGGCCGGAGCTTTCCGACCCGTCCGAGTGTACTGCTATGTGTTCCTTCCTTTAGCTTTTCTTATTCTGTTCGGCCCAGTCCTGCCAACTGAGGTCACTTTCCAATGCCTGCATCTGTGTGCGGCTGGTTCTTGTAAGCAGATGCATTGTCTTAAAGTATGCATCTGTTCCCTTGGACTTGGGACTAAGAAGCTTATAGAAAGTTTGCATGTTAAGCATGTTTGTTCTCCTTATCAATTTGAAAATTTGAATACAACTGTCTTGTGAAATGAGTTTGTGAACTGTATAATCTAATCACCTCCTTTCTCATTCCAACTGAAAATCGAGTCGTTGCTCTATTTTCTTCATTGCCTTGAGTTCACAACCATCGTTTGTTAGCTACAAGCAGAACATAATGAATACAAACAGTTCATCAACTCGTCGTTTTACTGATTATGTCTTGCCTTCTTTTGTCCTTGGAGTTCTTTTAATTTATACATATGCCAAATTCTTTGAGCATCCTTACACCGGGTTCCGTCTTGACTCAGCTGGTAAAGTTTTCCTTATTTTTGTGGAGCAGGAGACAGAACCTATACTGCAAGTCGGGGATCAAGTAATCGAGATCGACTCTGTTAGGTGGGAAGATTACAGTGAAGATTTACGCTTGAAAATTTTCGAGAACGCAACGCCCGGCAAGATCATTGATCTTCTGGTGGAACGGGAGAATCAAACTATCTTAATCCCCTGGATAGTTGCCGGCCCCAACCTCGGTGAAATCCGCGATTTGCTAATTAGCGAGGGCTGGTTGGGATTTTTCTTTTGGATAGCAGGAACCTTTGCCTTGCTCACCCTGCGCCCAAGGGATACACGTTGGCGGCTTTTCATTGCTTTTAACTACTTGACAGCAACGTTTTTAGTCATTGGAAGTGGCGTTTCGTTCTACCATATTTGGGAGAGTGCCATCCTGATGAGAGTCCTTGTTTGGTTTTGTATCCCAGTCTACTTGCATTTGCACTGGCTTTTCCCTAAACCCTTGAGTCGTCTTCCAAAAACTATCCTTTGGCTGGGTTATTTAGGTATTGGTCTTCTTGCGATTGCCCAGTGGTTCGATGCGCTTCCTAATGATCTTTTTTTTCTTGGATACTTTCTGGCTGTATTAGGAAATGTCATCCTTCTTATTTTCCACGCTGTGAAACAACCTGAAACAAGACGTGATCTAGGTGTGTTGCTATTGATCCTAGTGATTGCTTTTCTCCCTTCTGTTGTGATAGGCATCGTTGGGGGATTTGTGACCGAGGAATTAGCACCGTGGCAGCCCTGGGTTGGTGGTAGCGCGCTATTGAGTCTTCCTCTTTTCCCTGTGGCGTATGTCTATGCAGTTCATCGTCGTCGCTTGGGGAACTTGGAATTGCGCGTTAACAATCTGCTTTCATCCTTTACGTTCATAACGTTGATTGGGACAATAGCGCTTGCTTCCATGATAATACTGGCAGGGCAATTTTCGCTAGCTGGGGCAAGTGTTATTTTTAGTGGCATTGGATTTCTTACTGCTTCTATCCTTGTCTTTTTAGGGTTTGCTCCTTTTCAAGCTTTCTTTGAACGTCGTATCCTTGGTGTTCCATTGCCGTCAAAACGCCTGCTGGAGTCCTTTTCCACTCACATCACTACAAGCCTTTCCCAGAGCGATTTGATCCGTGTTCTGCAGGAGGAGGTTTTCCCCAGTCTCTTAATTCGTCAGTTTGCTTTTCTCCATTATGACCAGGGCTCGCTAAACGTCCTTTCCACAATGGGATTGCATCAGGAGCCTCTGCCTGGTCAACAGGATGTATCGTACTTAATGGAGCAATCCGGGAAATATCGCTCCCCAGACCTCACGACAGGAGATCCATCGTTTGCCTGGGTGCGCCTCATCCTGCCTCTCAGGCTGGGTAACCAGTTACATGGATTCTGGCTGCTCGGCCGCCGCGACCCCGATGACTTCTATTCCCATCAAGAGATTCTGACTCTGACTTCTCTTGCCAACCTGACGGCGATTGCCTTGAGCAACATCCTCCAAACGGAACGCCTCACGTCTATGTATCAGGCAAACATCAACCGTTATGAAGAGGAACGTGTGAGTCTGGCGCGTGACCTGCACGATAGCATCTTGAATGAGCTGGCGGCATTGCCCATCCGCAGTGACGCGCCTGTTTTTTCTCCCTCCTTCCAGGATGCGTACGACAGAATCTCTGACCATCTTCGTGAAATCACCCATCACTTACGACCCTCGATGCTGTCCTTCGGGTTAAAGCTGGCACTGGAGTCGTATGCAGACAACCTGAGGCAAAGGAACCTGGACTCTGTGGAGATCCTTACAAATATCCAGGCAGATAGCGAGTGCCGGTATCCGCTCATGATCGAGAGCAACATCTACCGAATTGTGCAGGAAGCCTGCGAGAATTCGCTGCGCTATGCGCAGGCGAAAACATTATCCATTTCTGGGAACTTGGCTGAAAATCAAATCGAACTCCAGGTTGCCGATGATGGGGTGGGACTCGATCCGAATACCAGTCTTAACTTCAATGACCTGCTGACTCACAGACATTTTGGCCTGGCAGGGATGCACGAGCGGGCAAGCGTGATCGGCGCGGAGCTGCACATCGTTTCCAAACCCAATGAAGGGACACAGATACATCTAACATGGCAGTCGAAAGAGAATATTTAGTTGTTAAGGTTCAGTCATGCCAGCGGGCTTCTTGATAGCCGTATGCACGTTGATAGCTGCGTTATACAGGTGGATACAAGTCAAATCCATAGCTTTTTGCTTGAATTTCTCAAGTAATACTTGAATCCGGGAAATTGCCTTCGTGAATACCTTTGGTGAAACCCTTCGCAGATTACGGCGGATAAGTCGCGATCCTGAGAACCCCGGGCAGCCTCTTTCGCAGGCTCATCTGGGTGAGTTGATCGGTCATACAATGAGCGATCGAGGGGTTACTGGTGCGGCAATCAGTGAGTGGGAACGCGGGAAGAGCAGAATCAAAGCAGAGGATCGTGATGTGCTACTGGCGCTTGTTAATGTTCTCTACAAATGCGGTGGAATCAAGACATACCTTGATGCCAATGAGCTGCTGGAGGCGGGAAATTACCGGGCACTGAACGTCAGAGAAACGCAGGCAGTCTTTGGATCTGTTGCTGTTGAATTAAAGGCAGAATCCCCCCATCATGATCCAGAGAAGCCTAAACCCCTTGTTTCACTTTTAATACAGCGGCTTTTATCCATATCAGATCCTGAATTCCAAAACTTAATGGACAAAGCCGAAAAAGGTCCGCCTCCTACCTGGCCGCGAGTCCTTGCTGCGTTCATGAGAAAAACCTCAGAGAGGGTCTCTTTCACCCCAAAGATTGTGCTCTGGATGGGCATCTGGGGGATGGCCTGGTGGTTGATCACTCCGTCCATGCGATGGCCGTTCGAAAACCGAGTTGTTGCTCTAGAAGCAATCGGAATGTATGTTGTTGGGAGTCTTGTTGTTCCCCTCTTGATTGGAACGCTCGTTGATACAAAGCATAATGAATATTGGCAAGCGCAAGAGCTGGCAGATTCCAGACTTCTGCGTCTGTACACATATCAAGGCGCTGGAATTGGCTTTAATCTTGGCTACTTCTTTGTCCTTCCCCTGGTTCTTATCTGGCATTATCTAAATCTGGGACCGTCCGTCTGGCTTGAAATCATTGCTGTTACCCTGGGGCTGGTTCTGGGGAATATGTCTGCGCGGGTGGTCCCACATAACCTTTGGCTGGCGTATCGTCGTTTGCATCTCACAGATGGCGCCATATTTTTTGTTGTAGCATTCATTGGACCCTTGTGGGGAATCTTTTTTCTGGAGTATTACTCAGTTCTTTTGACACCGTTTTGGGGAGGCATAGTTATTTTGGCAGCGCTCCTGCTGTTTATCATCATCCCAATCGGACAATCGAAGAAAAAGACGGATACAGAACAAGCATAACCTTAAATAAAACAACCGCGTTCAATATTTTAAGCCAAGCGCCAGCTTTGCGTAGGAACAGGCGTGCTATAATCGCGGTCGGTTCAATTGTCACATTGTTTGGTTGTTGTATCGTCCAACTCCCAGGCTGACACACTCCCCGAATCCGAATCCAATATGTCCTTTGCCCACCTCCACGTCCACACGGAATACTCCATGCTCGATGGCTTCTCGAACATTAAGAAGCTGGTGAGGCGTGTGCAGGAGTTGAACATGCCGGCCGTGGCGATTACCGACCACGGCACGATGTTTGGGGTGATCGATTTTTACAAAGCGGCGAAGGATGCCGGGGTCAAGCCAATCATCGGAGTGGAAGCGTACATGGCAGCCCGCGGCATGGCGGACCGCGATCCCAAGCTGGATCGTTCTTCTTTCCACCTGCTTTTACTTGCTGAGAATGAAACAGGCTACAAGAACCTGCTCAAAATCTCCTCCGCGGCGCAGCTTGATGGTTTTTACTACTACCCTCGCATCGATCATGACTTTTTAGCGGCACATTCGGAAGGAATCATCTGCACCTCCGGGTGTATGTCCGCCGAAATCCCGCGTGCGCTGCTGAACGATAATCCTGAAGAAGCGGTCAGGCGCATGAACTGGTATTACGATGTTTTCGGTCCCGACCGCTTTTTTGTCGAGTTGCAGCAGCATAACATCAAAGAAATCACGGATTTGAACCGTAAATTGATGGAGATGGGGGCACGTTACTCCGCGAAATATATCGCGACGAATGATGTCCACTACATCAACCAGAGCGACTCGCGCTTGCAGGACATCCTGCTCGCCATTCAGACCAACACACTGCTCAGCGACCCGGACCGTATG
>JAICRQ010000116.1 GCA_025966435.1 Anaerolineales bacterium
CAGGAAAAAGGGTATCACAAAACGTCTATGGATGAAATTGCTGAGAAGGTGGATGTCTCAAAGGCGACTTTATACAACTATTTCCCAGATAAGGGGGCGATTCTCGTCGCCTATTTCCAGTCGATGATCGCCGACTATGGTCAGGACATCAAAACTCGCCTCCAGGATAGCCAAGGGATTGAGTCCAGGCTTGAGAACTTGCTGGATTTTAAGCAGCAGATCTTGGGAAGAGATATCGAAATCACTGCAAACTATTTGAAATACAGATTGCAGACGATTTTTGATAAAGATCTTTTCGACAATCCTGATCGCAGCGGGCTGGAAAACGTGATCCTGACTGTTATGATCGATGCGCAAGAAAAGGGGGAAATTCGAAGGGATATCCCTTCGCTCGTGCTTGCCAGGACGTTTCTCCTATTAGCTACCAACTACTTCCTTTCTAGCATTTATATGGAAGACTCAGTTGAGCGGGAAAATCTCAAGGATCAAATGCTGCGAATCTTTCTCGATGGCGCAAAGGCATGATCAGTACTTCACCCCGCACGTCTCTTCCAAGCATAGTGAAACGTGCGGGGTCACGAAAACAGAGGAGTTTCGGGCTTCTTTTGATTGTTATCGTGATCTACTGATAATTACACAGGAGAACCAACCATGAAAAATAACTACATCCTTTCCTTCCATGAAATCGATCAAAAGGATCTCGCACTGGTGGGTGGGAAAGGCGCCAACCTTGGCGAAATGACCAGGGCAGGTTTCCCGGTTCCCGATGGATTTTGCGTTACTACAGAAAGCTACAAGGAATTCATTCATCACAATCATCTTGCCGAGTTCATATCGGATGTAATCCAAGAGGCAAACCTCGACAATATCACTCTGGTGGGCGCCAAAATCAGGGAAAAAATCAAGCAGTCGGAAATCCCTGAACAAGTAAAGCACGAAATCGTGAATGCAATTCGTGACGAATACTATGCCGTACGATCCAGCGCTACAGCGGAGGATTTGGCTTTTGCCTCCTTTGCTGGGCAGCAGGATACATATCTCAATATCAAGGGTGAAGCGGCGTTACTTGAGGCAGTTCGAAATTGCTGGGCATCGCTATTTACAGATCGGGCGATCCTCTACCGCATCCAAAACACGATCGACCATGACAAAGTTCAGATGTCCGTTGTGCTGCAAACGATGGTCTTCCCGGAGGTGTCTGGCATTATGTTTACCGCCGACCCCGTCTCTGGTCATCGCGGAATGATCTCCATCGATGCCAGCTATGGCTTGGGGGAAGCGCTGGTTGCTGGGCTGGTATCACCAGACATCTATAAATTTAAGAAGAGCACCCAGAAAATCGAAAGTAAATCAATCGCTGAGAAAAAACTGGCAATCATGCCTTTGGAGAGTGGAGGGACCGAAAAGGTCGTCATTCCCAGCGCCGATTCGACTCACCAGGTTCTGGACGATTCCCAGATAAAAAGCCTGGCAGAACTGGGCATGTCCATCGAGAAACACTACGGTGCTCCGCAGGATATTGAGTGGTGCCTGGAAAAGGACCAGTTCTATATTGTTCAGAGCCGCGCCATCACTTCCTTGTTTCCGCTACCTGAGCCAATCCCTCAGGATGATGCATTACACGTCTATGTTTCTTTTAACCACTTTCAGGTGATGACCGACGCGATTTCGCCACTGGGGATCGATATGCTGCGAATGATTGCTTCCTTTGATCGAGGCGCTCGAAGCGCAGAAGAATATCGGTACATGAAGTCAGCGGCAGGCAGGATCTATCTTGATTTAAGTATGCTTTTGAAACATAAGATGATCAGAAAGGGCTTTCCAGAATTTCTTAAAAATGCAGATGCCTTAATGGCCGCAGCTTTAATCGAGCTGGTCAATCGTCCGGACTTTGCTCGCCGCATCCAAAAGAATCCAGACCATGCCTCCGCATTGGGGAAGTTCATGCGTCCCATCCTCCTCAACACTATAAAAAATGTGACCTACCGAAAGCCGGAAGGCGTGATCAGGTTCATGAACAGTTATATCGAAACGCGGGTCAGGAAAGCCGCGCAAGATGTGCAGAAAGCAAAGCCGGGAATCGACCGGCTCGAAGCTATTTATAAAGCTGCGAGTTTTACCCAAGATTTCGAAAACTTACTTCCCAGGCTGGCTCCCGGTTTTATCAGTTTCAAGGGACTCGAGGCATTAGAGCAGAAGTGGCTTGGGACACACAAGTACACGGATCTTATCGTCAAAGGATTAGAGGGGAATATCACGACGGAAATGGGGCTTCTCACTGGCGATCTGGCTGATTTGATCAGGACGTCGCCACAGTTAATACAGGAATTTGAAAACGAAGACTATAGCACTCTATTCGCCAGAATTAACCAACTCGAATGGCATGATGAATTCAAGCAAAAATTCAATTCTTTCATGAGTCGTTATGATATGAGGGCAGCAGGGGAAATCGATATGGCTAAGGACAGATGGATCGAAAACCCGGAGCCTCTGGTAACGTCGATCATGGCAATCGTTAGGACCGGGACGGAAGGCGTCCACCGTAAAGAGTACCAGGAAACTATCGAAAGAGCGAAACAAGCCGCCGCGGACCTGATCCGAGAAGTGGAATCCAGGCGAGGGAAATTAAAGGGCAAAGTGATTCGGAGGCTGATTAACGTACTGCGCAACTACTTGCCTGCCCGGGAGCATCCCAAATACCTGATCATGAAGCTGATCTTGATTTTCAAAAAAGCCCTCCTTGAGGAAGCCATTGTACTCGTGCAAAAAGGGCATCTTGCCCAGGAGAAGGACATATCCTATGTCAGCTTCTGGGAGTTATACAAAGCAATCCAGAATAACCAGAGCTTAATCCGGCTTGTTGAGCAGAGAAAAGAAGAATATCAGCACTTTAGAAAGCTAAGCCCTCCGCGGGTACTGACCAACGAAGGGGAAGAGATCAAAGCAGGTTATCAAAGGCAGAACCTGCCCGAATCTGCCCTGGTGGGTATGCCTGTCTCGAGTGGGGTCATCGAAGGAATAGCTAAGGTAATCAACGACCCTGTAAAAGCTTCGCTAAACAAAGGCGAGATTCTGGTCGCGCCATTTACCGATCCCGGTTGGACGCCACTCTTTATCAACGCGGCAGGGTTAGTGATGGAAGTCGGTGGTCTGCTCACGCACGGGACCGTTGTTGCCAGGGAATACGGGATCCCGGCAGTAGTCGGAATCACGGATGCTACCAAGAAAATCAAGACTGGTCAAAAGATCAAGGTGGATGGGGATGCGGGTTTTGTGCTGGTTCTGGAAGAGTAGAAGATGAATCCTTTACTTGGGTTTGCAGGCATCCTGACCGGGATGTTTGCGATCGGTGTGATGCAGCTCATCCTGGCTACGGCGCTGCCATTCATTGTGGCGGAAATCGGAGGCGGCGACTTATACAGCTGGGTTTTTTCAAGCTACCTGCTGGCGTCATTAGCCACGATTCCCTTATTTTCGAAATTAGCCGATATCTACGGCAAAAGAAAATTCTTTCTTCTCGGGATGGGCATCTTTGGTGTGGGGAGCTTATATGGAGGGCTTGCCCCCAGCATGCCCCAGTTAATCGCAGCAAGAGTCGTTCAGGGACTGGGAGCAGGCATTATTACGCCTGTAGCATTGGCGATGATCACTGATATGTTTCCGGCGGAGAAGCGAGGAAGCATGATCGGTATATTCGGATTCGTTCAACTTTCAGCAATCCTTTTAAGTCCACCTTTGGGCAGCTTCATCACGAAGAATGCAGGCTGGTTTTGGATTTTCTTTCTCAATATAGGGCTGGTAGGTATATCCAGTTTTTTGGTTTTACTGGGTAGCAGGCATCAAGAGAACACATCGTCCATGAAACCAGTGGAGATCGATATCGCAGGGGGACTGATATTTGGCGCTTTCTGTGCGCTCACCGTAGGCTTTACCAATGTTCTGGGCAAACAAGGCAATGGGGATTCAAGCGGGTTGTGGTTTCTTCCGGTTATTAGTATGACTGCCCTTCTTCTGGTGATCATCGAAAGCAGACATCGAAACCCTGTCATCAAAATCGAGTTTCTAAAAACCAGGATCATCAGAAGCTCAATCATCAGCTCCATTCTTGCCGGGGCAATCATGTACGGACTTGTGACCATTCTGCCCTTATGTGGAATAGTTCTCAGTAAACAAGGTTTTCAGTTCGACGAAAGCAAAATCCTGCTCTTTTTCATGATAGGAATCACGATTGGGTTGCTCGCAAGCAGCAGGCTGGCAGACAGGTTTAGATCGGGAACCTATCCCAGGCTGCTTTGGGGAATCATGTCGGCAAGCGCTCTGCTTATGGTCTATTCCATCAGTAATCGAAATCTAATGCTATTTAATTTGCTCAATGCCCTGATTGGAATAGGAACGGGAGGAGTCATGGCTACCTTCCTCATCAATTCACAAAATGCCATCAGCAGCCAGGACAGGACCACACTAAGCGGCCTGATTCAACTGGGAAGGTACTTCGGCGGCTCTTTAGGTGTTACCTTGCTGACAGATATGCTGCCTGAGGTAACCCTGATTAGCGGCATCGGACAATTTCACGGAGCTTTCGGAGTACTCGTCGCGTTGTGCGCAGCCGGGCTGGTGAACGAAATCCTATAACATGACTCAGATTCTTTGCAATTCGATTTTCGTGAAGTACTGATAATTACCTATTAAGCGCTTTACCTATATAAAGGGTATTTCCTACAGGATAACAGGGGTAATTCCCCATTGAGTGTAAGCAGCAGCAATTCTATACTTGTCACAGGATTGGACTGTCAGTAGATCTCGAAGTAAGCTAGGGAACTCTTAATTTCCGTGAAGTACTTGATTGTAAATATAAATCAGAATTGGATAGAAGTGAATCAGAAAGAAGTTTCCGATGGCAGTACCTCCTCCGAGAGATCCCTGGCACCGCCCGTGATTTGCTAAGCAAATCAGGCAAGTGTAGCGCCTGTATTGGCGTTAGAGAACGTCAACTACGCGAAGATGTCGTAAACGATTGGAGGATGGATGAGCTCAACCCCAGATAAAGCGGCAATGAATATGGAACTGTTCGATGATCTTCAAAAAGGTGCTATTCAATATTTTATCGACTATGCTAACCCATCCAATGGGCTTGTAGCAGATAGCACATGGGAGGGTGTCCCCTCCAGCATCGCCGCGGTCGGGTTCGCGCTGGCTTCCTACCCTGTTGGAGTCGAACGAGGACTCTTATCACGCTCAGATGCCATCGAACGGACCCTGACGACGCTTCGTTTTTTTCATAACAGTCCCCAGGGTCCAGAACCAGATATGACGGGCTACAAAGGTTTCTATTATCACTTCCTCGATATGCAAACCGGGCAGCGAGTTTGGGAGTCCGAGCTATCTACCATCGATACGGCATGTTTAATCATCGGCATGTTGGTCAATACGATGTACTTCGATCAAAATGTGCCGGGGGAACGCGAGATCCGCATGCTGGCGGATGCGCTGTATCAGCGCGTGGACTGGCAGTGGGCTTTGAATGGAGGACCAACTGTCAGTCACGGCTGGAGGCCGGAAAGCGGCTTCCTTAAGGCTCGTTGGGAAGGGTTGGACGAAGCCTTGTTCTTATACGTTCTGGGTCTTGGGTCGCCGCAGCATCCGCTGCCGGAGGAAAGCTATACCGCTTCAACATCCAAATTCCAGTGGGAAAAACTTTATGATCACGAGTTTATTTTCGCCGCACCACTCTTTATCCACCAGTTTTCTCATCTCTGGCTAGACCTGCGCGGCATCCAGGACGAATACACCCGGCAAAAGGGATTAGACTATTTTGAAAACAGCCGCCGCGCGACCTATGTCCAGCAGGGATATGCCATTCATAATCCACAAAACTTTGCCGGTTACGGCGAACACTGCTGGGGAATCACCGCCAGCGAGGGTCCGGGTGGGAAGGATAAGGTCCTTGATAAAAACGGTCGAACGTACTTTGGTTATCTCGCGCGAGGGGTACCTGAACCGGATGACGGTACACTCTCCCCCTGGGTGGCGATTGCCTCGCTGCCCTTCGCGCCGGAAATCGTCATTCCTACAGTCGAACATTTCAATCGTGCGTATCCCCAACTACGCGGAAAATATGGTTTAACCTGCAGCCTGAACCCGACATTCCAGGATGGGTCCAAACGTGAGCAAGGCTGGGTGTCAGAGTTTTACTATGGAATCAACGTGGGTCCCAACGTCATTATGATCGAAAACTTCCGCAGCGGGCTGATATGGCAGCTGATGCGGCAATGCCCGTATGTGGTGGAGGGACTGCGCCGAGCGGGATTCACAGGCGGGTGGCTGGACACGACTTGAGGATGGGGTGAGTTACATCTCTGAAAAGCTCTGCTTGGGCGGCAGGACTGCCAGAAAATCATTGGCAAATCGTTCCGCGAAACTGTTTAGTAAGGACTCCACCCGCGCTGCATCAGGCGAAGAAACGATCAGACCAGCGTGATATTTCTTGTTCAGCCGCCAGACCACTTCAGGGTCGTTGTAGCCTGAGAGGTCCGGCCATTCCTGGTGAGCCAGACAGTTGATGATGCCTGCATAGCCCGGATGCGTCTCTGGCAGTTGATACTTCTCCCCACGCAAGTGGGCAATTTCGACTCGTGCCCACTCGCGCCAGAGGTTGACGCCGCTGGCATAATCGACACATTCGGCAATATTCGCGCCGCCCACACGTGCAGCGTTTTCCAAGAAATAGTACTGTCCATCGGCGTGAGACTTGATGTATTCAGAATGGGTCGCGCCGCGCACCAGTCCCATCGCCTTCAGCACCTGTTTGTTCAACGCTACCAGCGCCTTTGCTTCCTCCGACTCGCGGTCCAGCGAGCGGGTAAGGAACACGCCTCCGCCCGCGTACACCGAAAGAGGCGGCTTGCCATATTTGTGCGCCATCGAAAAGAGAACTTCCCCATCGTCCACCAACCCGTCCACATGATACACATCGCCAGCGACGAACTGTTCCATCAGGAAGAACGATTGCTGGTCGCCGAGCGACTCTAGGGCGGGCCAGATCTCGTCGGCATGCTCGATCTTTTTGATACCCATCGAGCTGGCTTCGGAGCGCGGCTTGAGCAGCCAGGGCGGTAAGACGCGAGCCATGAACTCGCGTAAATCGTCGTAGTTGAAGACGCCGGTAAACTCCGGAACTAAGACGCCGGCATTGCGCGCTGTCGTCCGCATAGCGAGCTTGTCGCGGAAGTTGCGCGCCAGGCTGTCGCCCATGCCCGGAAGGCGGAAGTGCTCTCGCAGGTGCGCAGCGGTCTCCACGTCGAAATCATCGAGAGCCACGATCAAATCGATCTGACGGCTGCGCGCCAGGTACGCGATAGCATGGGTGATGTCCGGTCGTTTACCCAGGTCCGGCATGTGAAAGAATTCATCGATGTACTCATGCGGCCACGCTTCATCTTTGTTCCTGTCATTCGTGGCGAGGATCACGTGCAGACCGGCTTCTTTACACGCCTGCAGGAATGCCGCACCTTTGAAATAACTGGATAAGCAGAGAATCGCAGAGGTCATAACACACCTTCCTCAGTTTCTGTGATCAACTGGTCCACCACTGCCTGCAAGCTGCCCGTTTGCCGGAAGGTCGCCAGCTGGCGGTCGGCGCTCGAGCCTTCCTCCAGAATACGATAGGCGTATTCGATCTCCTTGCGGCTCCCCAATTCATCCATCACGTCGCCAATGAACCACTCGATCATTTCACGAATCAGCTCGCGGGCTGGCAGCTCCATCTGCTTGCCGAAATCGATCAGCCTGCCATCCAGCCCGTAGCGGACAGCGCGCCATTTGTTTTCCTCGACCAGCGCTGGAGAGTAGACGCGGAATGTTATGTTATCGCGGCGCATCTTCCATAGCTTGTAGATCAATGCTTGGAAGATGGCAGCCACACAAACAGCTTCATCCACCCGCGTACAGACATCGCAAATGCGGAATTCCAGTGTTGGATAGTTGTAGTTAGGCCGCACGTCGAACCAGATCTTGGTCCCATCTGGGATGGAATTTGTCTTCACCAATGTATCCCGGTACTGCGCAAACTCAGTATAGGAAGAGAAGTAGGGTGGAATTCCGGTCCGTGGGAAGTTGCGGAAGACAATGCTTCGATACGACTTTAGCCCCGTATCTTGCCCGATCCAGAAGGGCGAGCTGGTGGAGAGACACAGTACGTGCGGCATGAAGTAGCGAACGACATTCATTGCATCGATCAAAAACTCCGGATCTTCAATGCCAATATGAACGTGGGTGCCGAAGATGAGCAGCTGCTGCGCCAGGATCTGCATGTCCTGCTTTACACCCGCATAGCGCTCGAAGGGCGTGATCTCCTGATCGATCCAGGACGAGATCGGGTGCGTCCCGGCGGCGGCGATCTTTAATCCGTTACGACCCGCCAGCTCCATTACGCCCTGTCGCAAACGCACAAGCTCGTCGCGCGCCTCGGAAGCTGTGTAACACACCTTCGTACCGATTTCGACAATCGACTGGTGCAGCTCAGCTTTGACCTGCTCGCGCAGAGTCAGCTTGCCAGCCTCGAGCATTTCGGTGATATACGATTTCAGCTCCCGCGTTTGCGGGTCGATGATCTGATATTCTTCTTCGATGCCGATGTTAAAGGCAGGTGTGTCAGGCATAGCTCACTCTCTTTTTAATTCAGACCCTGAAGGTTTTATAGAAATCTTCAGGGTCTGTTGCGTGGATCCACGATGAACGAAGGCACAGTCGAGCCACCCCCCGAGGTGACGTTGAGCAGTGCCACGGTCGAAAGGCGGGTCAGGCATCCATCCACATAATTGCCGTTCCAGATGAA